>DATFMW010000489.1:0-7710 GCA_035266765.1 Gaiellaceae bacterium
AGATGTTGCCGGCCTTCCCCGAGCCCATCGGGACCTCGTCGCCGTTCTCGTCGAAGATGACGCCGTAGAGCCCGAGGACGGTCGGGCCGCAGCTGCCGGGCTTCATCTTCTCCAGCCCCGGCAGCGTGGAGCCGAGGAAGCCGCCGGTCTCGGTCATCCACCAGGTGTCGGTGATCGCCGCCTCGTCCTTGCCGACGGTGTGGAAGTACCACCGCCAGACGTCGGGCTCGATCGGCTCGCCGACCGTCGTCATCGTCTTGAAGTGGTAGTTGTACTTCGCCGGCTCGTCCGGTCCGACCTTGCGGAGCATCCGGATCGTCGTCGGCGCGGTGTGGAAGATGTCCACCCCCAGCTTCTCCGCGATCCGCCACGGCCGCCCCGGGTCGGGATACGTCGGGACGCCCTCGTACATGACGCTCGTCGTCCCGAGCGCGAGTGGGCCGTAGACGATGTAGGAGTGCCCGGTGATCCAGCCGATGTCGGCGAAGCACCAGTAGGTGTCGTCCGGATGGATGTCCTGGTAGATCTGCGACGTCCCGGTGACGTAGGAGAGGTAGCCGCCGACCGAGTGCTGGGCGCCCTTCGGGCGACCGGTCGTGCCGCTCGTGTACATCAGGAAGAGCGTCTCGTTGGCGTCCAGCGAGACGGGCTCCACCTCGCGGCCCTGGTACTGGCCGATCACGTCGTCGACGAAGACGTCGCGGCCGTCGACCATCGGGCTCTCCGAGTGGTACTCGCCGGGGATGCGCCGGAAGACGAGCACCTTGTCGACCTCGAGCCCGTCCTTGCGAGCGGCCTCGATCGCCTCGTCGGCCTTCACCTTGTGGTCGATCAGCTCGCCGTTCCGGTAGTAGGCGTCGATCGTGACGAGGATCGTGCTCTGGGCGTCTGCCATCCGCTGGCCGCACGCGGTCCCGCTGAACCCGCCGAACACCTCGGAGTGAGGTGCGCCGATGCGGGCGCAGGCGAGCATGGCGACGGGCAGCTCCGGGACCATCGGAAGGTGGAACGTGACGCGGTCGCCGGTCTTGACGCCGACGAAGTCCTGCAGCAGGGCCGCGAACTCGTTCACCCGCCGGTGGAGGTCGGCGTAGGTGATCTCCTGCGTCTCGTCCTCCTCGAGCTCTGGCACCCAGATGAGCGCGTTCTCGTCGCCCCGCGTCTCCAGATGCCGATCGACGCAGTTGACGCACGCGTTCAGCTTGCCGCCGACCCACCACTTGAAGAACGGCGGGTTGCTCGTGTCGAGGACCGTGTCCCACTTCTTGTCCCACGTCAGGAGCTCGGCGTACTCGACGAAGCAGTCCGGGAACTTGTCCTCCGTGAAGCGCTCCCGGATCGCCGGGTCGTTCGCGTTCGCCTCGGAGACGATCCGTGCCGGCGGGTCGTAGTACTCCTCCTCCCGCCAGTGAACGGCGATTTGCGCCTCGGAGACCTGTGTCTCACCGGATGCCACTAGCTCACCTCCTTCTCAGACCAACATCGGGCCGATGGGCGGGCCTGCGGAGAGCAGGACCCGCCCATCGATAGCGACTCGGGATCGCGCACGCGCGGCGTCCGGGTCCGCTCTCGGGATGCAACATCGTCAATCGCATAGGGGCGATGGTGCTGTCGCCGAGAGCCGGCCTCCTCGCTCAGATACGCGTCCCTTGCATCTTAGGTCAGCTGACCAGCGGGCCACCAACCGGGAGCACCGTCTTGCCGGCGGTGCCGTTCATGACACCCGCTGCGGACGTGTAGAAGGCGACCGCCGCGGTGGCGATACCCATCCAGCCGCCGGCGTGGAGCCACCACTCGGTGCCGCCGTGCGAGAGGTTGAAGAAGCCGATCACGAGCAGGATCTCGGTGACCTCCAGCGTCAGGAAGACGAGGAAGACCGCCCCGTTCACGCGCATGCTCCCGAGCAGCATGTACGTGTTGAAGATCGCGAACGCGAACAGGTACCAGGCGAGCGCGTTCGTCAGGTCGCCGCCCGCAAAGCCGCCGAGGAACTTCGTCGTCTCAGCGAGGATGACGAACAGGCCGAGGCCCATCCAGAAGGCACCGTACGTGGAGAACGCCGTCGCGCCGAACACGTTCCGGTTGCGGAACTCCCACATCCCGGCGAGCAGCTGAGCCATCCCGCCGTAGAAGATCGCCGGTCCTACCCAGATCAGGTCGGGGATCCACGACGCGTTGTGGCCGCTGAGCAGGAACGTGGTCAGTGCGAACCCTGCGAGCCCGAGCGGAGCCGGGTCGGCGGCCGGGGTGCTCTCCACAACCTGCACCGGCCGTTCAGGGGACATTGCACTCATGCAACACCGCCTCCTTATAGGTCGGCGCCGGCGCATGCAGCCCACTCGGGCCGCCGTCGGCACCGATGTGACGCTCGTCACTCTCTCGCACCGATCGGACGGACGTCAAGCGGAGAACGATATGTGGCAAACGTTACGGCTCGAGCGCATACGGGGATTCACTGACGACTTCGACACCGCTTTCCGTAACGACGAGGACGTCCTCGAGGCGAACGCCGCCGTAGCCGGCCCGGTAGAGCCCCGGCTCGAGCGTGATCACGTCTCCCGGCACGAGATCGTCGCCCGTGCGCGAGATCCGGGGACGCTCGTGCACCTCGAGCCCGACGCCGTGCCCGAGCCCGTGGAAGAAGCCGCTCTCCAGAACCTCGCCGGGCTGCTTCGTCAGCGGCGTCGGGTAGCCGTGCGAGGCGAAGAGGTCGCAGACGAGCTGCATGAGCGCCTTGCCGTTCACGCCGGGCCCCGCCGCGGCCGTCGAAAGCTCGAGCGCCTCCCGGCAGAGCGCGTGGTAGGTGCGCAGCTCGGCCGGGACGTCGCCGACGACGATCGTGCGCGTCATGTCGGTGTAGACACCCGACGCGCGGTCGCGCGGGAAGAGGTCGAAGACGATCGCCTCGCCCGCGGCGATCGGGCCGGAGCCCATCTCGTGGCCGACCGCGGTCTGCGCGCCGTGCGAGACGATCACTTCGTCGGCCGCGGCGCCGTGATCGCCGAGGATCCGCTCGATCTCGGCGCGCAGACGCTCGCACGTGAGCGGCTCGCCGTCGGCGACGAGCAGGCCGTTGTGCGCGTCGGCGCGGCGGAGCAGGTCGCGGGCGGTGTCGAGCGCGGCCTCGCAGCCCCGCTGGGCCCGCCGGAGCCCCTCGAGCTCGGCAGCGGTCTTGCGCCGGCGGCGATCCTCGAAGCGCTCCCGATCGACGACGATCTCGATGCCGCGCCCGCGGAGGTGGTCGGCGAGCTCGAGCGGGAAGCTCGCCGGGACGACGGCCGCCTCGACGCCGAGCTCCGCGCAGGCACGGGCGTAGACCTCGAGCTCCGCCTCCGCGGCGGGCGTGCCGGCTGCGAGCAGCTCGTCCATCCCGAACCGCTCCGGCGAGAGCGCCTCGATCCCCGGGTCGGCGGCCGCGAGACGCGGCACCTCGAACGCGCTGAGAACGGCGGTGCGGCGCCCGTCCTGCTCGACATAGAGAAACGGGTCGGGCACCGCGAGCGGCACCTCGTGCCGCATCTCCGGGGAGCGGATCGAGTCGGCGAAGAGGAGGAGCGCAGGCATCACTCGGATCCTATGTACGCGTCTACAGACGACGGGGATGCGCGGGTATGTTCAGAGGGTGGAGCCCCTCGAGCGCGCACGAAAGCTGATCGCGAGCTGGGACGAGTCCCTCCGGCGGGAGCTGCCCGCCGACGCCGACATCTTCGACGCGCACACACACCTCGGCACGGACATCGACGGCATGGTCGGCCGCCCCGAGGAGCTCGAGGAGCTGATGGACCGGTACGGCGTCTCGCGCTGCTTCGCCTTCTGCCTCGACGAGCCCGACCGGCACCCCGGCTTCCGCGCCGGGAACGACCGGACGCTCGCGTTCGCGGCGCGCTCGAACGGACGGATGATCCCGTTCGTCCGGCTCGCGCTCGACGAAGGGCCGATGGAGGAGGCACGCCGCTGCCTCGACCTCGGCGCGCGCGGGATCAAGCTCCATCCGCGCGCGCAGCGCTTCGCACTCGACGACGACCGGCTCGCGCCGGTGTTCGAGCTCGCGGCCGAGCAGCGCGTGCCGATCCTGATCCACGGCGGCCGCGGCCTGCCGCCGATCGCAGACGGACTCGACCGGCTCGTCGACGCGAATCCCGGGACGCAGCTGATCATCGCGCATGCCGGGATCGCCGACCTCGCCGCGCTCGCCGGCCGCTTCGCCGGCAAGGCGGGCGTCTTCTTCGACACGTCCGTCTGGAGCCCGATCGACCTGCTGAGCTTCTTCCGCCTCGTCCCGCCCGAGCAGGTCGTGTACGCCTCCGACTACCCGTACGGCGGCTCGTCGACCTCGCTCCTGATCGCGCTGCACACGGCCCGCCTCGCCGGGCTCGACGAGGAGGAGATTCGCGGGATGCTCGGCGGCAACGCAAACCGGATCGCCGACGGGGAGCCGCCGCGCAAGCCGACGACGCCGCGCGGCCCGGAGATGCTCTCCCAGCCGCTCGCACTCGCCCGCGTCCACCAGTACCTGACGATGGCGACCCCGCTGCTCTGGACGCGCCAGCCGGACACGATCGGGGCGCTCGGGCTCGCGCTGAACGCGTGCACCGCGCGAAACGGCGGCGGCACACCGGACGAGTTCGACCGGATCCGCGAGCTGCTCCTCGCCGCACAGGACACGTGGCGCATGCTGCCTGATGCCGTCGGCGAGGACGAGGTGCGCGTCGTCTCCCGGACGACGTTCCGGCTCATCCACCTCGCCGACATCGTCGCGGTGACGAGCTGTGCCTGAGGTTCGCCTCGTCGTCAACGGCGCCGAGCACGTCGTCGCCGACGCGCCGGTCGGGATGAGCCTCGCCCAGCTGCTCCGCGAGGAGCTCGGGCTGATCGGCACGAAGACCGCCTGCAACGAGGGCCACTGCGGCGCGTGCACCGTGCAGGTGGACGGCGTGCCGGTGCTGTCGTGCATCACGCTCGCGCACACCGTCGAGGGCGAGGTGACGACGATCGAAGGGCTCCGCGAGCATCCGCTCGTCGACGCATTCGTCCGCGCCGACGCCGTCCAGTGCGGGTTCTGCACCCCGGGCCAGATCGTCTCGGCGGCGGCACTCGTCGCGTCGAACCCCGAGCCGACGCGCAGGGAGATCCGCCACCGCATGGCCGGGAACCTCTGCCGCTGCGGCACGTACCCGAAGATCGAGGAGGCGATTCTCACGTGGCGCGACTGATCCGCACCGAGAAGGAGGTCGAGGGACGCTACGAGGAGGTCTGGCTCGTCGTCGAAGAGGACACGCTCGACCAGTGGCCGGCAGGGCCGCGTCGCGTCGTCGGGCGGCCCGCGGCGCGGAAGGACGGGCCCGAGCGGGCGCGCGGAGAGGCCCGCTACACCGCCGACATCCTGCTGCCGGGGATGCTGCACGCGGCGATCCTCCGCTCGCCGCACGCACACGCCCGGGTGAAGCGGATCGACTTCGCGCCGGCGCTCGCGCTGCCGGGCGTGCGCGGCGTGCTCGGGCCGGGCGACGCGCCGGGTCTCGTCGACGAGGCCGGCTTCAACGGCGCACCGGTGGCCGCGGTTGCGGCCGACACCTACGGTCAGGCGCGGCGAGCGCTGCGGGCGATCGAGATCGAGTGGGAGCCGCTCGAGGTCGTCCTCGACCCGGAGGACGCAGTCGCGAAGGGTCTCCTGACGGTGGAGCCGCGACGCTACGAGCGCGGCGACTTCGAGCAGGCGCTCGCCGGAGCGGACGTCGTCGTCGAGGGCACCTACCGGACGCAGACCGTCCTCCACAACTCGCTGGAGACGCACCAGTCGGTGTGTGAGTGGATCGGCGACACGCTGCACGTCCACACCTCGACGCAGTACATCTGGGGCGTTCGCGCCGCGGTCGCCGAGGGGCTCGGGCTGCCGCAGGACAAGGTGCGCGTCGTCTGCGAGTACATGGGCGGCGGCTTCGGCTCGAAGAACGATCCGGGCGAGTACACGTTCGTCGCCGCGGAGCTGGCGCGGCGGACCGGACGGCCGGTGCGCTGCGGCCTGACGCGCCGCGAGGAGAACACGGCCGCCGGAAACCGGAACGGAACGATCCAGAGGCTCGTGGTCGGTGCGCGTTTCGACGGGACGATCGTCGCGCTCGGCGGCGAGTTCGTGAACGCGGTCGGCTGGTCCGGCTGGTGCTCGTCGACCGAGGGGCCGATGCAGATGCTCTACGCGTGCGACAACGTGCGCACGCTCACCCACGGCGCGAAGGTGAACACGCCGCCGATGAAGGCGTTCCGCGCGCCCGGGTTCGTCGAGGGGACGTTCGGGCTCGAGTGCCTGATCGACGAGCTCGCAGCCACGCTCGCCGTCGACCCGCTCGAGCTGCGGCGGCGGAACTACGCCTCCTCGAACGACGGCAAGCCGTACTCGTCGAAGAGCCTGGACGAGTGCTACGCCCTCGCCGAGAAGCATTGGGAGCGGCGGCACGAGGTGCGGTCGCGCTCGGATGAGACGTGGCGCTACGGGGTCGGGATGGCGAGCCAGATCTGGTACGGCGGCGGCGGCCCACCGTCGTATGCGTGGACGCGCGTCGGCTCCGACGGGCGCGTCTCGGTGATCACGGCGATGCAGGACATCGGCACGGGGACGCGCACCGCGATGGCGCAGATCGCGGCCGAGGAGCTCGGGGTGCCGCTCGACCGGGTGGACGTCGTGCTCGGCGACTCGGCGCGCGGGCCATACGCGTCGATCTCGGCGGGCTCCTCGACGCTGCCCTCGATGGGCCCGGCCGTCCGCGCGGCCGCGGCCGATGCGAA
The DNA here is from genome assembly GCA_035266765.1 of Gaiellaceae bacterium. Taxonomy (GTDB): domain Bacteria; phylum Actinomycetota; class Thermoleophilia; order Gaiellales; family Gaiellaceae; genus Palsa-739. The sequence goes on from DATFMW010000489.1 coordinate 6,784, forward strand.
GCGCCAGATCCTCGAGCTCGCGGCGCAGCGCCACTCGGTGGACCAGGGCGACCTGGACATCGTGGACGGGAGCGTCGTCTCCGCCGACGGCACGGTGTCGACGGCGCTCGAGGAGGTCGTCGGCCTGCTCGGCCCGGCGCAGCTGCTGGGCAAGGGCGCGCGCGGGCCGAACCCGGCCGGCATGAGCGTCCTCACGTTCGGTGTGCAGGTCGCGGAGGTCGCGGTCGACGTCGAGACCGGCGAGGTGCGCGTGCTGCGCGTCGCCGCGATCCACGACGTCGGCCGGATCGTCAACCCGCTCGGGGCGGAGAGCCAGGTGGAGGGCGGGATCATCCAGGCGATCGGGCACACGCTCTCCGAGGAGCGGCTCCTCGACCCGGAGACGGGCCGGACGCTGACGACGACGCTCGAGTCGTACCGGATGCCGACGATCGCCGATGTGCCCGAGATCGTGGCGGAGTTCGTCGACCGGCCCGACGAGCACCTGACGAACCTCGGTTCGAAGGGTCTCGGCGAGCCACCGATCATCCCCACGGCGGCCGCGATCGCGAACGCGATCCGCGACGCGACCGGAGCGGACGTCCACGAGCTGCCGATCTCGCGCGAGGAGCTGTTGCGGGCGCTCGAGGAAGCACGACGACGCGCGGCCGACGGCGCGAAGGAGCCGGTTGGAACTCGTTAGGGCGGAAACGCTCGCCGACGCCGAGGGCGGCGTGCCGCTGTGGGGCGGCACGGAACTCGTGCCGCTCGTGCGGGACGGCATCGTCCCGGCGAAGCGGCTCGTGGACATCCGCGGCGTCGTGCCGCGCGGCATCGACGGCGGCCGGATCGGTGCGGGGACGACGCTCGCGGAGCTCGAGGCCGATCCGGGCGTGCCGGAGGCGCTGCGGGAGGCGTGCCGGCTCGCGGCGTCGCCGCAGCTGCGGA
>DATFMW010000490.1:0-2062 GCA_035266765.1 Gaiellaceae bacterium
CTCGCGCGGCAGCCAGATCATCGAGAGGCCCTCGTGCTTGGACTCGCCCTTGGTCGTGCGGCAGACGACGAGGATGTGGTCGGCGATGTGGGCGTTGGAGATGAAGACCTTCTGGCCGTTGAGCACGAAGCCGCCGTCGACCCGCTCGGCCGCGGTGGTCAGCGAGCCGACGTCGGAGCCCGCCTCGGGCTCGGTCATCGCGATCGCCTCGACCGCGCCGCCGGCGATCCCGCCGAGGATCTGCTTCTTCTGCTGCTCGGTTCCGAAGCGCTGCGTCGCGCCGGCGACGATCAGCGTCGTCGCGTAGCCGCCGATCGGCGCCAGCCCGCGCGAGGTCTCCTCCATGAACAGGCAGGCGTCGAGCATCGAGCCGTCCGAGCCGCCGTAGGCCTCGGGGATCGTGACGCCGAGCCAGCCGAGCTCGGCCATCTTCTTGTAGAGGTCGAAGCTGTGGTGCAGCTCGTAGCCGTCGGTCAGCTTCTCGCGCTGCTCCGCCGTCCCGCACTCGCGCCGGCAGAAGTCGCGGATCGCCGCGACGAAGTCCTCCTGCTCGTTGGTCAGCGAGAAGTCCATGCGGGCGCGCAGGCTATCGCTCGGGCTGGCTACGCGGCCAGTCGGCTGCGGCCGAGGCGATCCGCTTGGCCTCCGAGGTTCCCAGGTATGGAGTGAGGACGAACTGGATGACCTCGGGGAGCAGGACGTCCAGCTCCGCCTCCTTGCCTCGGTCGACCCGGCTGCCGACGATCGCCGCGACGCCGCCGGCGACCGAGCGCTCGGTCGTCGGCGGCAGCTCGGCACCGTGCGGGCTCTCGGCGCGGCCCGCCTCGAGCAGGCCGGCGAGGTAGTTCATCAGGCGCTCGTAGCGTCCGACCCCGTCGGCGCCTTGGGCCAGAGCCCCGCTTGTCAGCACGCTCGCCGCCTCGGGCTCGGCCGCGGCGAACTCGAGCGCCTGGCGGACCCCCACGGTCGCCCGCTCGACCCAGGAGCCCTCACCGGCGCAGGCCATCTCGAGCACCACCTGCAGGCGGGCAAAGGCCGCCTCGAAGGCGGTTGCGAAGTCCTGCGGCTGCTGCGCTCTCCCGTCCATCCCCGCCCCCGCGGTCCAAAGCGATTCGACGCGGCCCCCGACCAAGGCGGTGGCTCGACGCAATGATAAACGTCTCTGTCTTGACGGATGGGGAGCGCGGGATCACCCCCGAGGGACGCTCAAACGCTTTGTTAACTCGGTACGGACGCGTCTTGAAACCTCCCCCAGGGGTGTACAATCGCGTTTCCGAAGCTATGGAGCCGGTTACGAGCCACTCAGAGCGCGAATGGATCCTCGTCGGAATGGCCGAGCGCTGCGCCGCGCGGGGGTACGAGGCGACCAGCGTCGATGACGTCTGCGAGGCGGCCGGCGTCTCACGCGCGTCGTTCGACGACCTCTTTCCCGATCAGGCGGAGTGCCTCGCGGCGACGGTCGAAGCGGCGATCGCGCAGGCGCAGCGGGCGGTCGGCGCGGCGATCTCACCGCAGCAGAGCTGGCCCGCGAACCTGCGGGACGGCGCCGCCGCGCTGCTGGGCTTCTTCGCCGCGCGCCCCACTCTCGCCCATGTCCTGCTGATCGAGGCGCAGCCGGCGGGTGGACGCGCCGCGGTCCTGGCCGAGTCCGCCCGCGCCGAGCTGCTCGTCTTGCTCGAGCGCGGCCACGAGCACGCCGCGGAGGAGATCCCGGCGAGCGCCGCCCGCGGCGCCCTCGCCGGAGCCGAGTCGCTGATCGCCCGCCAGCTCGCTGCCGGCGACGCAGCCAATCTCGCCGCCATCACGCCGGACGTCGTCTACATGCTCGCCGTCCCCTTCCTCGGCGTCGGCGAGGCGCAGCGACTCACCGTCGGCGCCAACCGGCGCCGCCACCTGCGCGCCGTCGCGTAGGGGCAGCGCGACGGATTCCCTCCCCCGTTCCACCGGAAGCTCAGCTGTCGAGGCCGGGGATCTCCTCTTCGGGGAGCTCGCCGTGAACTTCCTTCAAGCCGATGAGATCGTTGCGGTCGCGTGCGCGACCGGCGAGTCGCTTGAAGCCGAC
>DATFMW010000491.1:0-3180 GCA_035266765.1 Gaiellaceae bacterium
GCCGCCGATGTTGAACATCGGGATGAGGGGGTTGTTGGCGGTCGACGTGCTGATCGAGCCCGTCATCGTCTACCCCTTCGTGTGGAGGCTCGCGGTGTCGCCGGCGAGCACGTTCAGGAGGCTGGCGTGTGAGATCTCGTGGCCGCTGGCGCCGGCCGCGTCGCTGACGTGTGCGCGCAGCTCGTTCGTCTCGGCATCGTGCTCCAGTCGAACGTTGACCTGTTTGCGGTCGAGCTCGTGGAGGACGCGGGCCGCCGTGTCGAGCGCGTCCAGCACCTCTGCGGGAGGCAGGTCGGGGAGCTGGCCGGCAGCCTGGCTCTTGACGGCGAGGGACCGCGAGGTCGCGCCGGCGCGGGCGCCCGGCACGGGCGGCCCGGTCGGCGTCCCATCGACGGGCGTGAGACCGTCAACCATGTCGGGGTTCCTTCCTGGGTCCATTCGTCGGCTGGTTTCCACCCGCGTGATCGGCAGCGGCCCGCCGATCTTTAGCGCTCTTCGAGAAGAGCTCATTCGGCCACGAGCTCCCCCCGCGCGGCGAGCGCTTCGTTCAGCTTCGCCGCGTGGACGTTTCCCGGGTCGGCGGCGGAGGCAGCTGCCGCGAGCGTCCGGGCGTCCCCGTCGAGCCCGCGGGCGAGCGCGACCTGGGCGAGCCCGAGGTAGGCACGGGCATCGGGTGCCTGCTCGGCGGCGGCGAGCCACTCGTCGGCCGCCGAGTCGAGGAAGCCGCGGCGCAGGTACATCCCGGCGAGCGCCTCGCGGCGTTCGCGCGGGTCGATCGCGAGCCGCTCGGCGAGCTGGTGGAGGACGGAGAACGCGTCGATGTCGACGACGCGGAGGAGCGCCTCGAGGGCCGTGAACGCCGTGAGCGCCGCCGCGGCCGGTAGTGCTGCCGGCGCCGGCTCGCCGGCGAGCAGCGCCAGCCAGCCGCGGTAGAGCGCGAGGTCGTGGCTCGGGACACCGCGGTCGGCTGCGGACTCGAGCGCGGCGGCGAGCTGCGCCGCGTCGCCCGACGCGGCACGGGCGAAGAGCTCCGCCCCGGCGGCCGCGACTGCGACCGGCGACTCCGCCGGCTCGAGCCCGGCTTCGGTCGCGGCCTCGGCGTACGCGCGCCGCGCGAGCAGCGTCTCGACGAGCCCGATGCGGGCGACCCCGTTGCCGGGCTGCGCGGCGAGGACGTCGCGGAAGAGCACCTCTGCCTCCGTGGAACGGCCGCCCTCATAGAGCGCCGTGGCGAGCAGGAGCGCCGCGCTCGGCCGTTCGGCGGCCAGGCGGACGCACACCTCCCCGGGCTCCGCGCCGCGCGCGATCTCGAGCGAGGCCAGCGGCAGCACCGGCGCGATGTAGTCGGGGTAGTCCTCGAGCGAGCGGCGGTACAGTTCCTCGGCCGCGTCCGGCAGCCCCTGGCGCGTGCGGAGCTCGGCGAGCAGGGAGGAGGCGAGGTACGTACCCACGCCGACCGCGGCACCGTACCTGGCCGGTGCGTCCCCCTGCTCGAGGCAGCGCTCGGCGAGCCGGGCCGCCTCGTCGAGGTCGCCCTCGTCCCGGGCGCACATCGCCGCCTGAAGCACGAGCTCGGTGTGGTCGGGGTAGAACGTGAGCGCCTCGTCGACCGCCTCGCGGGCCGCGCCCGGCTTGCCGGCCTCGCGTCGCGCCTGCGCGACCCGGGACGCGAGCATCGGTGCGTAGCCCTTGCCGTTCCACCCGGGCTCCTGGCGCAGAGCCGTCCAGCCGCGGTCGAGGTGGACGCAGGCGAGGTCGAACTGGCCGAGGGCGATGTACTCCGAGCCGAGGTTGAAGTCGACGAACGGGCCCGGCGCCTCCCGTGCCTCCTGATGGAGCAGCTCGAGGTTGCGCCGCGACTTGTCGCGGTCGCCGATCCTGTTCTTCAGGTAGCCGTAGTGGAGCATCCGGATCGGCGTCGTCTCGAAGCGTTCCGGCAGGTACGTCGGCATCGTCTGCGTCTTCTGCTCGTGGATCCGGCCCTCGAAGCGGTACTCGGGCCGGCGCCGGAACAGGCGGAGCGCGAGGTGCGCCACGGACGAGCCGGAGTCCTTGCCGCCCGTGTAGTTGGTCTCGACGAGATAGAAGGCCTCCCGCCAGGTGCGCCCGAGCAGGCCGCGCAGCAGCGAGGCGTCCTCGGGCAGGACGTGCTCGTCGGCGTCGAGGTACAGCACCCAGTCGCCGGTGGCGTGGTCGAGCGAGACGTTGCGTGCATCCGAGAACGAGCCGTTCCACGGGAAGTCCACGACCTTCGCGCCGAACGACTCGGCGATCTCGACCGTGCGGTCGGTGGAACCGGTATCGACGACGACCATCTCGTCCACGGCGTCGCGCACCGCGGCGAGGCAGCCGGGAAGCATCTCTTCCTCGTCCTTGACGATCATCACGAGCGACAGCGTCAGCCCCTCGGCCGGGCGGGCGGCGGCGACGATCCGGCGCGCGCGCGCGCCGAGCTCACGTGCGCGGGCGCCCGTCGGCCCGAGTGGCGCGCCGCGATCGGTGCGGGCGCGGCGCCGCGCCTGGCGGAGGTTGTCCTCGACGTGCTCGAGCTCGGGATCGAGTCGGTGTGCGGCGCGGAAGAGGGTCGCCGCGGCGTCGGCCTCGGCGAGCTCGTACAGCAGGACGCCCGTGTAGTTGAGCAGCACCGGCTCGGCCGGCGCCTCTTCGAGCGCGTCGAGCAGCACGTCGGCGGTGACGAGGTAGAGGCCCGTCCAGGTGTCCTCGGGCAGGTTCGCCGAGGCGGAGAAGACGAGCTCGACGAGCTGGCGGCGCGCCTGGTAGATCCGGTGCGGCTCGTCCCAGGCGGCGATCTCCGCCGCGACGTCGCGCACCTCGGCGGGACGGCCGGCCGCGATCGCCGCCGCGACCCGGGAGAGCGCGAGCTCGACGCGCCGGCGCCACTCCTCCCTGGAGGGCGGGGCCGCCGGGGCGGACGAGAGGGTGACGGTGCGGAGTCCCATCAGGCAGCCTCCTCGGCGATCGGGACGAGGGCGCGAAGCGCCTTCGGGTCGGGGGGGACGACGAGCCGCGACCGCGACGAGCGGCCGTTGGTGGAGATGACGGCGTCGGCCGTGAGCTCGAGCGAGTGCAGGCCGAGCGGGCCCGGGTCGGCGAGCGCGATGTCGGGCGCCGCCGCCGGGTCGATGCCGGCACGCTCGAGCTCGGAGACGACGAGTGAGA
>DATFMW010000492.1:0-3432 GCA_035266765.1 Gaiellaceae bacterium
CGTACGCGCTCGACGTGCATGTGCACAGAACATCTCTGCAAATCGCATGGGCCGGGCAGGGATCGAACCTGCGACCTTGGGATTAAAAGTCCCCTGCTCTGCCAGCTGAGCTACCGGCCCGCTGGGCGAGCGTAGCGCGGCACGGAGGGGCGCGTACGATGCGGCTGTGCCGGACGCCTACCCGTACGAGACCAGGTTCCCATCACTCGAGTTCGACCGGCCGGTGGACGGGATCCTCCGGCTCACGCTCCGTGCGCCCGGACGGCTGAACGCGGTCGACGCGGCGATGCACGGCGAGCTCGCGGCCGTCTGGCCCGAGATCGGGGCCGACCCGGAGACGCGCGCCGTGCTCGTGCGCGGCGCGGACGGCGCATTCAGCTCCGGCGGCGACCTCGACCTCGTACTCGAGATCGCGGAGGACGCGGAGACGCGCCGGCGCGTGTTCGGCGAGGCGCGCGACCTCGTCTACAACCTGCTCGCGTGCCCGACGCCGATCGTCTCGGCGATGACCGGGCCCGCTGTCGGTGCGGGGCTCGTCGTCGGCCTGCTCGCCGACGTCTCGATCGCGACGCCGAAGGCGCGGATCGTCGACGGGCACACGAAGCTCGGCGTCGCCGCCGGCGACCACGCGGCGATCGTCTGGCCGCTCCTCTGCGGGATGGCGAAAGCGAAGTACCACCTGCTGCTGTGCGAGCCGCTCGACGGCGTCGAGGCGGAGCGGATCGGGCTCGTCTCGCTCTGCGTCCCCGACGAGGAACTCGACGAGACCGCGCTCCGGATCGCCGGCCGGCTCGCGTCCGGCTCGCAGGCTGCGATCTCGCACACGAAGCTCGCGCTGAACGACTGGCTGCGCCAGGCCGGCCCGATCTTCGACGCGTCGCTCGCGCTCGAGTTCCTCGACATGACCGGGTCCGACGTCCGCGAGGGCGTCGCCGCCGTGCGCGAGAAGCGCCCGCCCGACTTCAGCCGCTAGCCTGCTGCCGCTCCCACGCGTCGAGCAGCTGCTCGACGTTGCGCCGCTGCGCGTCGCTGAAGTCGAACGTCGCCACGAGCCGGCGCGCCTCGCCGGGGTCGTCGTGCTCGACCGCCGCCTCGAGATGCTCCCGCATCGGCGTCGGCTGCCGGAGCTGGCGGCGCAGCCAGCGGAGAAGGCTCACCTGCGCGGCTTCCACGGAGGAAGTCTCGCACGCGGTGTTCGGCAGATGCGCCCGAGCGTAGGGTGACCGGGTGCTGAAGCTCGTGCTCTTCGTCGTGCCCCTCGCGTTCGACACGTTCGCGGTCTCGGCCGCGATCGGGCTCGGCGGGCTCGCGAAGCGCGACCGGTTGCGGATCAGCCTGCTCTTCTCCGCGTTCGAGACGGTGATGCCGATCCTCGGGCTGCTCGTCGGGCGCGCGCTCGGCGGCGCGATCGGCGGCGTCGCCGACGGCGTCGCGATCGCCGTGCTCGCGGCACTCGGCGTCTGGATGCTGGTCGAGAACGAGGAGGGATCGGAGGAGCGCATCGCGACGCTCTCCGGCCGGCACGGGCTCGGCCTGCTCGCACTCGGCCTCAGCGTCAGCCTCGACGAGCTCGCGATGGGCTTCACGATCGGCCTGCTCGGCCTCCCGGTCTGGTTCGCGATCGCGCTGATCGGCGTCCAGGCGTTCCTCGCCGCCCAGCTCGGCCTGCGCTTCGGGCAACGTTTGAGCGCCGCGCTGCGTGAAGGAGCAGAGCGGGTGGCCGGACTCGCGCTCATCGGGCTCGCGATCTTCCTGCTCGCCGAGAAGCTGACATAGCCGCAGGGGCGCGTCGGCGTCCTGTGCCGCGACCGACCCGCGACGCCGTGCCGTCAAGCTCCGCCGGCTCGCCTCCGAGCGATCGGAGTTGTCGGAAGCTGGTCTTTCGCGGTTGCGCCGTGAGCACCCACCCGTGATCGGCAATGTCGAGAACGAGGGAATCACCCTCTTCGGCAAGGATGCAACCGATCTCTTCCGGAGGCGTCGGTGAGTCCGCGGCCGCGAAACAGAGGCCGGACACAACGGTGTGGCGAAGCCGAGGCGAAAGCGGAGCTTCGCCGAGCTGAGCAGTATATGGAGGTCGCGGACATGATCATGGCCGGGGCCGAGCCAGATCCAGATTGGGCAAGCGCGGCGGCGGCGCTCGCTGTTCTTGCGGAATCGCTGCCTCTGACGGGCCGGGAGGAGGCACCTGCCGGTGTGACTCGCTGGCAGCTGTGGCTTGAGCGGCGCTCCGTCCAAGCCGCACACGAACGGCGACCCGCATCAATGAGCGGCTCCGATCGGCCTGATTCCGACCCGGTCGGCTGGCGACTGCGAGTGGTAAGGTAGATCGACCGTGCCGAGCCCTGCGGCGCGGCACATTCGCGGGCGAGGTCTCAGCACCTGATCTCCCGGGCGAGCAATTGTCCTCCCTCAGCAGCGTGGGTTGGAGCACTCTCGACCTCGAGCCTTTCGAGGTCGGCGGTGAGGTTCACCCGACGCTCGAGGAGGTCCCGGGATGGTGGTTCGGAGCAAGGTTGTCGGGCAGCGACCCGTGGAGGTCGACGTGGCAATGTCGTTGCGGCGCGAGGGGCCGCTTTCGGCCGGGTTGCTCGGGCACATGGATGCGTACTGGCGGGCAGCCAACTATGTGTCGGTCGGTCAGCTGTACCTCTACGACAATCCGTTGCTGCGGCGGCCGCTCGAGTTGTCGGACGTGAAGCCGCTGGTCGTCGGGCATTGGGGCACGACGCCGGGCCAGAACTTCATCTATGTGCATCTGAACCGGGTGATCAAGAAGTACGACCTGGACATGTTCTACGTCGCCGGCCCCGGGCACGGCGGACCGGCGCTGGTCGGCAACACCTACCTCGAGGGCAGCTACAGCGAGGTCTACCCTGACGTCAGCCAGGACGAGGCCGGCCTCAGAAGACTGTTCACGCAGTTCTCGTTTCCGGGCGGGATCTCCAGCCACGTCGCGCCGACGACTCCGGGGTCGATTCACGAAGGTGGCGAGCTCGGCTACTCGCTGAGCCATGCCTTCGGGGCCGCGTTCGACAACCCCGATCTGATCGTCGCCTGCGTGATCGGCGACGGGGAGGCGGAAACGGGCCCTCTGGCGACCGCCTGGCAGTCGACCAGGTTTCTCGATCCGATCGGCGACGGGGCGGTGCTGCCGATCCTGCACCTGAACGGCTACAAGATCAGCAACCCGACCGTCCTCGCCCGGATCGAGCACGAGGATCTGGAGCAGTATCTGCGCGGGTGCGGCTGGGAGCCCCACTTCGTAGAAGGGGACGAGCCGGACGAGATGCACCAGCTGATGGCCGGCACGTTGGACGAGACGATCGAGGCGATCCGGCAGATCCAGGACGACGCACGCACGGGCGGCGACACCACTGGCCGGCGCTGGCCGATGATCGTCCTCAGGTCGCCCAAGGGCTGGACGGGCCC
>DATFMW010000493.1:0-3432 GCA_035266765.1 Gaiellaceae bacterium
TTCACGATCTTCGCGAGCGTCACCGCTGCACGGGAGGCGTTCCGGCCGTATCCGACCTACTCGATCCGGATCGACACGCCCCGCAACCGCCGTCTTGCCCTAGGCAGGCCGAGCGGGTACGAGCGAGACGCCGAGGCGCCAGACGACCACGCCGACGAGGATCGAGGTGCCCGAGAGGACGCCGAGCGCACCGACGGCGACGGTCGCCGTGAGCGCCTGCGAGAGGCCGACGCCCGCGGTGACGAGAGCGGCCGCGCCTGCGCCCACCTGCGTGGCGGCACCCGCGATGCCGACCGGGATCGCCGCCGCGGCGGCGCCCGCACAGAGGAAGAGGAGCGCACGCGGGATCGAGAAGCCGATCCCGAGCGTCCCGAGGAGCAGGAAGAACGCCACGCCCCGCAGGAGCCAGCAGGTCGAGACGAGCGCCCACGCCTCCACCACCCGCCGCTTGGGTGTCGTCCGCGGATTCAGCCAGCGGCCGAGCCGGAAGCGGAGGAGCCGCGTGCTCGCGGCGAGCCGCGGCAGCATGAGGATCAGCGCGGCGGCCACGACACCGGCGGTCGCCACCACCGCGAGGCCGGCGCGCACCCCGGCTCCTGTGCCCGGAACGATCACGGCCACGGCGGCGAGCGGTACGAGGGCGACGCTGTCGATCAGGCCGAGCATGACGAGCGAGAGACAGATCGTCGGCACGCCGACCGGGCAGCCTGGATAGCGGCGGACGACCGCGACCCGCATCGCGTCGTCGAAGCGGCCGGGCAGGACGACACCGATCAGTGCGGCACCGCCGTTGCCCGCGGCGAGCGCAAGCGTTCCGGGGCGTTCCCCCGGGGCGAACAGCCGTCCCCACCCGTACGCCTTGAAGCCCTGGGCGACGAGCAGCAGCAGCCCGGCACCGACGAGGACGACCGGCTCTCCGGTCGAGAGCGGCCACGAGGTCGCCGCGAAGTGGCGGGCGCCGAGGAACGCGAGCACGATCGCGGACGCGACCGACCCCGCCGCGAACACCCAACGGCCCCTGCGCGACCTGCGCAGACGAAGGAAGGCGTCCCAGCCGGGAACGGAGCGGAGGCGATCAACCACGAGACGGGTCGGGAACTCCGTTCGAGGAGCGCCGACGCCGTGTCCGCAGGCGGAAGAGGATACCCATGACGATTCCGAGCAGCCAGCCGAGGACGGCGCTCGCGACGATCACCCAGACGAGCGAGACGCGGCCGGAGCCGAACACCCAGCCGATCTTCACCTTGCCGGTGTTGTCCAGCACGAGCGCCACGAGGACGACAAGGAGCGCGACGGCCGCGAACGCCGTCGTGTAGAGGCGGAGGCGTCGCCCGCGGCGGCGCAGGCGCTGGCCGAGCGGCTCGACGGGCTCCAGGGGCACAGACGGCGCCGGCTGCGTTTCCTGCGGCGCCTCCTGCGGTTCCTGCTGTGGCTCTTCCTGCATCTCCCGTTCCCCTTTGATGCGCTCGAGCCCGGCGTGTCGAGCAGAGGCATCGAAACGGCCTCGACGGCTTCCACGCTCGGTGCGAGTGCCCTTCCAGCATAGCTCGCATTTGTGCGATTGCGGCTTTGCGCTACGGTGAAAGCAGCGTCCCCGTGTTCTGACTCCCACACGAGCCCGCCGCTTGCCGTTTCGGGGGAGTCGTCAGAGGGAGCGACATGATGAGGAAGAGCTTGAGGCGAGTCCTCGAACGGCTGCGCGCGGCGACCAACGGGACCTTCCACAGAGGAACCGCTGTCCGCGGCGGCCTGCAGGAGCCCCAGCGAATGCAGACGCTTCCCGTGCTCGCACGCACGAACCGGTAGAGGTCCGCGCGGTGCGCGCGGCCATCGTCTCGACGTACCCGCCGCGAGCGTGCGGGATCGGCACCTTCGCGGCCGACCTCCGCGCGACGTTGCACGGGGTGGAAGGCATCGACCGCGCCGACCTCGTCGCGGTCGTGAGCGAGCCCTCGAGTCCGCAACAGCCCAGCGTGCTCGCGACGATCGCGCAGGCCGTCCGCGGCGACTACGTCCGCACCGCCCGCATGCTCGGGCGGCTCGACATCGACGTCGTCCTGCTCCAGCACGAATATGGGATCTTCGGCGGCGACGACGGCGAGTACGTGCTGTCCTTCGCGCGCGAGCTCGCGCAGCCGCTCGTTGTGACCCTGCACACGGTGCTGTCCGAGCCGACACCGCACCAGGCCGAGGTGCTGACGGAGCTGTGCACAGAGGCGCAGCTCGTGATCGTGATGACCGAGACCGCCCTGGAGCTGCTCGTCGACTGCGGCGCCTGCCCGCAGGAGAAGGTGCGAGTCGTGCCGCACGGCGCACCGACGCGCCTCACCGACCGCGTCCCCGACGCCGCGGACGCGGACGCGGACGAACGCTTCCGGCTCTCCACGTTCGGGCTCATCTCGCCCGGCAAGGGGCTCGAGACGGCGATCGAGGCGCTGCCCGCCATCGTCGAACGCCACCCCGAGATCGTCTACACGATCGCCGGGCGCACCCACCCCGACATCGAGCACCGCGAGGGCGAGCGGTACCGGCTGATGCTCCAGCGGCGCGTCCTCGAGCTCGGTCTCGGCGCACACGTGGAGTTCGACGACCGGTTCCTCTCGATCGAGGAGCTCGCCGACCTGCTCTCGGCCACCGACGTCTTCGTCACGCCTTACCGCAACAAGGAGCAGATCGCCTCGGGCGCGCTCACGTTCGCGATCGCGGCCGGCTGCGGCGTCGTCTCGACGCCCTACTGGTACGCGCAGGACATGCTCGCCTCCGGGGCGGGTTTCCTCGTGCCCTTCGACGACTCCTCGGCGCTTGCCGACGCCGTCTGCGCGTACATCGAGCAGCCGGAGACGCTCGCTGCGGCGCGGGCAGAGGCGCGACGCATCGGCGGCTCGCTCGCCTGGCCCTCGGTCGCAGCGGCAACCGCCGCGGTGCTGCGAGAGGCGCACGAGCTCGCACCCCGCCGGAGACCCTCGGGCGCTGCAGACCTCCACCTCGCGAGCCTGCGTACCGACCACGTGCTCACGCTCGTCGACGACGTCGGCATCGTGCAGCACGCGCACGGGATCATCCCCAACCGCGACACCGGCTACTGCGTCGACGACGTCGCCCGACTGGCCGTCGTCTCGCTCGCGCTCGCCCGGCGCGGCGACGAGCAGGTCTGGACGTCGATCCTCTACCGCGCGCTCGCGTTCCTGCACGCGGCGACCGGCGAGGACGGGATGCGCAACTTCATGGGCTACGACCGGCGGTGGCTCGACGAGCCGCATCTCGGCGATCACGTCGGCCGCTCCGTCTGGGCGCTCGGGGACATCCTCGCGACGGCCTGGGTTCCCGCGCTCGTCGAACCGACCCGCGACCTGCTCGAGCGGCTCGTCGGCGCCCTGGCCGGCGAGATCCCCCTGCGGACGGCCGCCTACACGGTGCTGGGCCTCGCACGCC
>DATFMW010000494.1:0-5482 GCA_035266765.1 Gaiellaceae bacterium
ACCCCCGCGAGCACCGCCGACCCGGCGAGCTTCTTGTACGGCAGGTTCTGCGCCTTGAGCGCATGCTCGAGCGTCTCGCGGCCCTTCGCCTCGAGATCCTCCTTCTGCTCGCGCGCGAAGAACTGGCGGATCTTGTTGCGCGCCCGCGACGAGGTGGCGAGCGAGAGCCAGTCGCGCGACGGTCCGCGGCCCTGCTTCGCAGTCATGATCTCGACCCGGTCGCCGCTTCGGAGCCGGTAGTGGAGCGGGACGATCCGGCCGTTCACCTTCGCGCCCACCGTGCGGTGGCCGACGTCGGTGTGGACGGCGTAGGCGAAGTCGATCGGCGTCGCGCCGGACGGGAGCGTCTTCACCTCGCCCTTCGGCGTGAAGACGAACACCTCCTCGTCGAAGAGATCGGTGCGGAAGCTCTTCACGAACTCGCGCGCGTCCGCCTCGTCGGCATGCGTGTCCATGAGCTGCTTCACCCACGCGGCCCACTCCTCGTCCGCGCGCTTCGAGACGCGGCCGTCGCGCGTGTACGCCCAGTGCGCCGCGACCCCGAGCTCGGCCGTCTCGTGCATCTCTCGCGTCCGCACCTGAATCTCGAGGGGTCGGCCCTCAGGCCCGATCACGGTCGTGTGCAGCGAGCGGTAGCCGTTGAACTTCGGCATCGCCACGTAGTCCTTGAAGCGGCCCGGCATCGGCTTCCAGAGCGAGTGGATCAGGCCGAGCGCGCCGTAGCAGTCGCGCGTGCCCTCCTCGCCCGAGCGCTCGACGATCACGCGCATGGCCGTGAGGTCGTAGATCTCGTTGAACTCGCGGCCCTTCTTCACCATCTTGTCGTAGATGGAGTAGAAGTGCTTCGCGCGGCCGAAGATCTCGGCGGGGACGTCGACCTTCTCGAGCTCGCGCCGCAGCACGTCGGCCGCCTCGGCGACGTGTCCCTCGCGATCGGCGCGACGCTCGGCCACCATCGCCTTGATCTCGGTGTACTTGCGCGGATGGAGCGTCTGGAACGCGAGGTCCTCGAGCTCCCACTTGAGCGTGTGGATGCCGAGCCGGTGCGCGAGCGGCGCGTAGACCTCGAGCGCCTCCTTCGCCTTCTGGATCTGCTTGTGCTTGCCGAGGTACTCGATCGTCCGCAGGTTGTGGAGGCGGTCGGCGAGCTTGACGAGGATCACGCGAACGTCCTCCGCCATCGCGACGACCATCTTCCGGTAGTTCTCGGCCTCCGCCTGCTCGCGGCTCTGGAACTGGACGCGCGTCAGCTTCGTGACGCCGTCGACGAGCGCAGCGATCTCCTCGCCGAACTCGTCCCGCACGGCGGCAAGGTCGGTCGACGTGTCCTCGACGACGTCGTGGAGGAGCGCGGCCGCGAGCGTCTGCTCGTCGAGCCGCAGCTCGGCGCAGATCTTGGCCACCCCGACCGGGTGCATGATGAACGGCTCGCCGGAGCGCCGCTGCTGCCCCTCGTGGGCGGCCGCGGCAAGGCGGAAGGCGCGCGTGACGAGCTCGACGTCGACCTCGCCCGAGTACTGAGCCAGCTCGGCGAGCAGGGGTTCGAGGAGTTCCTGATGTCTCTCATCAGTCTCCAGCGTGGCCACGGTCCCAGTGTACTCCCGGCCCCTCGGAGGGCAGGAACCCGGCCGGCGGGCGCGAAATCACCCGGTCCATGCGCCTGCTCCGCCGCCGCAACCGCACCGCCCTCCGGCTCGCGCGCCTGCTGGCTGCACTCGACGCACAGCCGCGGGGGGCCGTGCGGCTCTCCGCCCGCCCGGGCCGCTAGTCCTTCGCAGCGACCTCGACGTCCGCGCTCTCGAGCCCGCCGATCGAGAACGGCGTGCGCGGCTCGAAGCGCGCCTGGAAGAAGCGCAGCTGCTCGGGCGCGTACGTCATCTTCAGTCCCGGGATGCCCTTCGCGTGGGAGTACAGGTCGGCGACGACTTCCGCGACGTAGGCCAGGTGCTCCTGGGTGTAGACACGCCGCGGCAGCGTCAGGCGCACGAGCTCGAGCCCGTCGTACGGCTCGTCGCCGTGCTGGCCGGAGACGATCCCCCGCTCCATCGTGCGGACGCCGCCGGCGAGGTAGATCGCCGCGGCGAGCGACTGCGCCGGGAACTCGTGCTGGGGCACGTTCGGCAGGAAGCGCTTCGCGTCGAGGAAGACGGCATGCGCGCCCGGCGGCAGCACGATCGGGACGCCCGCCTCCTGGAGCAGCGAAGCGAGGTACGCGACCTGGTCGACGTAGTGGCCGACGATCCGCTCGTCGGCCGCCTCGTGGATGCCGACCGCGAGCGCCTCCATCGCTGCGCCGGACATGCCGCCGTAGTGGGGGAAGCCCTCGTAGACGACGACGAGCTCCCGCAGCCGTTCTGCGAGCGCGTCGTCGTTGACCGCCACGAGCCCGCCGATCGGGACGAAGTGGTCCTTCTTCGACGAGAAGATCGCGCCGTCGGAGAGGTCGGCGATCAGCTTCACGATCTCGCGCAGCGAGTGGCTCCCGTAGCCGGCTTCGCGCCGCTTCACGAAGAGCGCGTTCTCGGAGCTGCGGGTCGCGTCGAGGATGAGCGGCACGCCGTAGTCGAGCGTCACCGCGCGCACCTCGACGAGGTTCGCGACCGAAAACGGCTGCCCGCCGGCCATGTTCAGGCACGCCTCCTGGCGGACGAACGCGATGTTCTCGGGCCCCGCCGTGCGGATGACCTCCTCCAGCCGGCCGACGTCGATGTTGCCCTTCCATTGATGCGTGGACTCGGGCTGGGTCGCCTCGACGATCGACACGTCGGTCCAGACGGCGCCGGCAAGCTCGGCGTGCGCGCGTGAGGTCGTGAAGTAGAGGTTCGACGGGACGAGCTGTCCCGGCCGGACGAGGATCTTCGCGAGCAGGTGCTCGGCGCCGCGCCCCTGGTGGGTCGGGATCGTGTGCTTGTAGCCGTAGACCTCGCGGACGGCTCGCTCCAGCCGGAAGAAGCTCCGCGAGCCGGCGTACGACTCGTCGCCGAGCTCCATCGCGGCGCGCTGCTCCTGGGAGGCGGCGGAGGTGCCGCTGTCGGTCAGCAGGTCGATGAAGACGTCTGTCGCGCGGAGGAGAAACGTGTTGTAGCCGGCGTGGGCGAGCGCTTCGCGCCGGCGCTCCGCGTCCGGCAGCGCGATGGGCTCGACGACCTTGATCTTGTACGGAGGCACATGCATGGGCGGATCGTCACAGGCCGCGCGAGGGCGAACATCAGGAGGTCGGCCGAACGCGGCTGCGGGGAAGTACGGACGCCGCGAGCACGTAGGCTCCGGACGTGCCCTGGTACTTCGCAATCGCCGAGCAGAACCACGAGCTCCAGAACCCGACGAGCCCGGAGAAGATCCGGCTGCTCGGCGAGCGGCTCCGGCTCGGCCCGGAGTCGCGCGTGCTCGACGCCGCCTGCGGCAAGGCGGGCCCGGCAGCCCTGCTCGCCTCCGAGTTCGGCTGCCACATCGTCGGCGTCGAGCGCTCGCCCGTGTTCGTGGCGGAAGCGCAGCGGCGGATCGCCGTCGCCGGGCTCGACCACCGCGTCGAGGTCATCGAGGGCGACGCCGAGGCATACCCGCTGGAGCCCGAGTCGTTCGACGCGGCGCTCTGCCTCGGGGCAAGCTTCGTCTGGCACGGGCTCGACGGCACGATCGCCGCGCTCGCACCGGCGGTCCGCCCCGGCGGGCACGTCGTCGTCGGGGAGCCGTACTGGCGATCGTGGCCGCTTCCCGACGACGTCGAGGACCTCGGCTACCTGCCGCTGCGGGAGACGGTCGGCCGCTTCGAGGCCGCTGGGCTCGCGCTCGTGACCTTGATCGCCGCCTCCGAGGACGACTGGGACACGTACAACTCGCTCCACTGGCGCGCGCTCGAGGAATGGCTCGCCGAGAACCCGACCGACCCGGACGCGCCGACCATCCGCGACCGGCACGAGCACGACCGCGACGCGTATCTCAGCCACGAGCGCGCCCTACTCGGCTGGGCGATCTTCGTCGCCCGGAAGCCCGGCTAAGCGGCCCGGGCGAGCGCCGGCTCACCGGCAAGGAGCGCGCGGAAACGCTCCGACTCGAGCAGGTGCCGGCGTCCGAGGCCGGCGCGGTCGATGTCCAGCTCCGCAAAGACCGCCTGTGCGTCGGGGCGCCTCGCCTCGGCCGGCTTGCGGTACTCGGCGACGAGCCAGTCGCGCACGGTGTCGAAGCGCTCGTCGGCGGCGAAGAGGCGTCGGACGACGAGCTGAGGCGAAACGGTGCCGTTCCAGCGGTTCTCCTCGAGCCGGAAGGCGATGTCCCAGCGGCCGCCACGCCGGTACGAGTCGATCCGGCCGCCGAGCCCGAACGCGATCGCGCTGCCGGCGTCGGCGCCGTCGCGGCGGACGCGGAACCGGAGGTGCTTGCCCTCGCCAACGGTGGCGAGGCCGCCGAGCTCGCAGCCGGGGGCGAGCAGCGTGACGCCCGGGTTGCCGAGCCCGAACGGGGCGAGCTGCCGAAGCTCGGCGCACAGCTCGAGGGTGAGCCGCTGTCCACGCGGGACGATCGCGTCGATCCGCGTCACGGGCGCGAGATCGTCCTCGACGAGCAGGCCGGCGGCATGCTCGGCGAACGCGTCGGCAAACGGCTCGACGTTCCCCGGGACGATCGAGAGACCGGCGGCGGCGCGGTGGCCGCCCCAGCGCCCGAGCAGCGCAGCGCAGGCTGCGAGCCCGCCGTGCAGGTCGAAGGCCGGGATCGAGCGGCCCGAGCCCTTCCACTCCCCCTCCCCGCCCGCGATCAGCACGACCGGCCGGTTGAACCGCTCGACGAGACGCGAGGCGACGATGCCGATCACGCCCTCGTGCCAGTCCTCGCCGGCGAGGACGTAGGCTGGGCGGCGACGCTTTTCCTCCGGCCATTCCTCCACCTGGGCGACCGCCTCGCGGACGATCCGCCCCTCGACCGCCTGCCGCTCGCGGTTCAGCTCCTCGAGCGAGTCTGCGAGCCGGCGGGCGTCGTCGCGATCGCCTGTGAGCAGCAGCTCGAGCGCAGCACGCGGGTGGCCGAGCCGGCCGGCGGCGTTGATCCGCGGGCCGAGCCGGAAGCCGACGGCGCCCGCGTCGACGGTGGCCGGATCGACGCCGGCGGAACGCATGAGCGCCTGCAGGCCGGGCCGCTGCGTCCGCGCGAGCGCGCGCAGGCCGGCGGTGACGAGCGAGCGGTTCTCGTCGACGAGCGGGACGACGTCAGCGATCGTGGCGAGCGCGACGAGGTCGAGGTGGCGTTTCGGGATCTCGGAGTCGACGCCGAAGAGCGCCTGGCCGAGCTTGTAGACGACACCGGTGCCGCAGAGCTCCGGGAACGGATAGTCGGAGGGACGCGTCGCGACGACGGGGCAGTCGGGCAGCGTCTCGCCGGGCCGGTGGTGGTCGGTGACGATCACCTCCAGGCCGCGCGCCGTGGCCTCGGCGACCTCGGCCGCGGCGGTGATGCCGCAGTCGACGGTGAGCACGAGGCCGCAGCCCTC
>DATFMW010000495.1:0-2817 GCA_035266765.1 Gaiellaceae bacterium
GATCCGCAGCCGGCGAGATGCGTCCGCGCCCACGGCCGCCATCAGTAGCGGATCCTCGGGTCGATGAAGGCGTTGACGAAGTCGATCACGACGCTCACGATCACGACCGCGAGCGCGAACACGACGGTGATGCCCTGGACGCCGACGTAGTCGCGGTTCTCGACGTACTTGATCAGCGTCGAGCCGATCCCCGGCCAGTTGAACGTCTCCTCGGTCAGGATCGCCCCGCTGAGCAGCAGGGCCATCTGGAGGCCGACGATCGTGATCACCGGGACGAGCGCGTTCCGGAAGGCGTGGCGGTAGACGACGGCGCGCTCGCCGATGCCGCGGGCGCGGGCCGCCTCGACGTAGTCGTCCGTGAGCGTCCTGATCACGTTCACGCGCACGAGCCGGATGAAGATGCCGCCGATCACGAGCCCGAGGGTCGTCGCCGGCAGGATCAGGTGCTGCGTGATGTCCCAGAGGGCGCCCCAGTCGTGAGCCCAGATGGCGTCGATAAAGAGGATGTGCGTGTGCACGGGCAGGAAGGCCTGCGTGATCGGGCTCGCCTGGTTCGACGTCGGCAGCCAGCCGAGCCAGACGCCGAAGAGGAGCTGGGCGAGGAAGCCGAGGAAGAACACCGGCATCGCGTACGCGATGATCCCGAACATCCGGCCGCCGACGTCGATCCACGTGTCGCGGAACCGGCCGGCGAGCAGACCGATGACGACGCCGACGACGAGCGCCACGAACCCGGCCGCCACCGTCAGCTCGAGCGTCGCTCCGCCGTTCTCGACGATGATGCTGCTCACCGGGCGCCGATCGGTGATGGTGGTGCCGAAGTTCCCGTGGACGATGCCCCAGAGGTAGTCGCCGTACTGCACGTAGAGCGGCTTGTCGAAGCCGAGCTGGTGGGTGATCTGGTTGATCACCGCCGCGGGCACGTGGCCCCCGAGCGCCGCCGAGATCGGGTTCCCGGGAGCGACCCGCATCAGCAGGAACACGAGCGTCAGCAGGATCACGACCATCGGCACGACGAGTACGAGCCGCGTGATCGCGTAGGTCTTGAGCGAGGTTCCGGAGTTGCTCATGCAGAGAAGTCGGCGCCCGGGCGCGTGCGTCGTGCACGCGCCCGGGCGACCGTCGTGCCGTCTACTTGGAGATCATCCAGAACCGCATGATGAAGGTCGGGTCGAGCGTCTTGTCGATGCCCTTCATCCCTGCCTTGGAGACGGCGATCATCGAGCCCTGCCAGTACGGGATGATCGGGACGTCCTTCGCGGCCAGCGTCTGCATCTGCTTCACGATCGCAAGCCGCGACTTGGTCGCCTTCGTGGCCTGCTCCTTGATCGCGAGAGCGTCCATCTTCGCGCTCGAGTAGCCGTTCGAGAGGAACTGGCCCTTCGGATAGAACGGCTGCAGGTAGTCCTCGGCGTCGACGTAGTCCGGGAACCAGCCGAGCTGGAAGAGCCCCTTCGTCTTCCCGAGCGTGTTCACGTACTGCGCCCACTCGGCCGTCTTGAGCGTGACGTTGAAGAGACCGCTGCCGTTGAGCGCCCGCTGGATCTCGGCGTACTCGTCTGCCGACGCGTCGCCGTAGTGGCTCGGCGTGTACCAGAGCGTCAGGTTGACCGGCGTGGAGACGCCCGCCGCCTTCAGGGCCGCCGCCGCCTTCGCCTTGTTCGGCGAGGCGCCGTACATCGTCTTGAACGCGTCGATGTGCCCGGGCAGTCCGGCCGGGACCATCGAGTAGAGCGGCCGCACCTGGTTGTGGTAGACGCGCGACGCGATCGTCTGCCGCGGGAACAGGTAGGCGATCGCCTGGCGCACGCCGAGCTTGTCGGTCGGCGCCCGGTTCGTGTCCATCACGAGGTAGCGGATCGAAGCGGCCAGCCCCTTGTGGACCGTGAGCCCCTTCTCCTTGCCGAGCGACACGAGCTCCGTCGGCGTGAACGTCTCGAAGGCCATGTCGATCTCGCCCTTCTCGAGGGCGAGCTTCATCGTCGACGACTTCGAGTAGTAGTTGATGATCACGCCGCCGTTCGCCGGCTTCGAGCCCCAGTAGTACGGGTTCGGCTTCAGGACGGCCTGCTGGCCCGGAGTGAAGGTGGCGAGCATGTACGGGCCGGTGCCGACCTGCTGCGAGCTGTTCGCCAGGATCTTGTTCGCCGGGTAGACGCTGTGGTCGACGATGTTGCCGGCGCCCGTGGTGAGGATGTTCGGCCACGTCGACTGCGCATGCTTCAGGTGGAACACGACACCGTACGTACCGCTCGTCGTCGTGCGCTTGAGGTTGTCGAGGAGCGACGAGATCCCGGACGGATCCTTGATCTTGATCACCCGGTCGAACGAGTACTTGACGTCCGTCGAGGTGAACGGATCACCGTTCGAGAACTTGACGCCGTGGCGCAGGGTGCAGGCGTACGTCTTCAGGTTGCCCTTGAAGGCGCACTTCGTCGCGAGCGCCGGGTGCGGGGCGAGACTCCCTGGCCCCGCCTCGAGCAGGCGGTTGAAGATCTGGTAGTCGACGGTGCCCGAGCCGAAGTCGTAGTTCCCGGCCGGGTCGACGTTCGTCACCGTGTCCGTCGTCCCGTCGATGACGATCGAGGAGCTCGCGCTCGTACGCGCCGTCGCCGCGCTTGCCGCGACGAGCGCCGCGACCGCGAGTGCCGCCGGAACGAGCAATAGCGTTCGTCTCCGCTTCACAGATGCCCTCCTTCCGAGGCCCCCTCCGCGAGGCCCACATTCCGGCGAGTATCACATGTTGGATCGGGGCACGAAAGACCTACGTCGCGCGACGCGGGCTGCGGCCCGAGCGGAGGGCGCTTACGCGGCGAC
>DATFMW010000496.1:0-4398 GCA_035266765.1 Gaiellaceae bacterium
CTATCTCGCGCTCGCGACGTTCGCGCTCGCCGTCTCGGTGCCCCAGCTCCCGCTCAAGTTCTCGAAGTTCACCGGTGGCAGCAACGGCATCCGCACCGTCGACGCACCGGGGAACCTCTGGCTCTACGGCGTCACCTGGGCCTGCGGCGCGCTCCTTTTCGCCGGCGCGTGGCTGCTGCTGCGCGGCCGGATCGGACGGGCCTTCCGCGCCGTCCGCGACAGCGAGATCGCCGCCACCTCGTCGGGGGTCGAGCTGCCCGTCTACAAGACGCTCGCGTTCGGCGTCTCGGCCGCGTACGCGGGAGTCGCCGGCTCGCTGTTCGTCCTCGCGACGAACGGCTTCGCCCAGCCGAACGAGTTCGGCATCCTGCTCTCCCTGAAGATCCTGATCGGTGCGGCCGTCGCCGGCCTCGGCTCGCTCTGGGGCGTCCTCGTGGGCGCCGTCTTCATCGGCATGCTGCCCGAGATCTCGTCCAGCGTCCCACTCGTCGGCTCGAGTCACGGGCAGGACGTCGTCTTCGGACTGCTCGTGATTCTCGTCATGCTCCTGCTGCCGACGGGGGTCGCCGGAATGCTCGGCCGGCTCGTCCGCGGCAGGGCGCGGACTTGAACCGTCGTTCAAAACTCTCTATCAATATCGGATCCGATTACGTCATAGTCGGTACACCCCGGCGCGCGTGTCGGGTCATCACCATCGGAGGAGGGCGGATGGGCATGAAGCGCAGGATCTTCGCCAGCACAGTCGCGATCGTCGCCGTTGCCGGCATCGCAGCGACTGCCGCATTCGGCGCGCACCAGGCGGATCCCGGAATCACGAGCTCGTCGATCAAGATCGGTGGCACGTTCCCGCTCACCGGGCCGGCGTCGCTGTACAAGACGATTCCGCTCGCCGAGAAGGCGTACTTCGACTACATCAACGCGCACGGCGGCGTCCACGGCCGGAAGATCGACTTCACGATCCTCGACGACGGCTACGACCCGTCGAAGACGGTGCCGCTGGTGCAGCAACTCGTCCAGCAGGACAAGGTCTTCGCGGTCATGGGCAGCCTCGGCACCGCTCCGGGACTCGCAACGTGGGGCTATCTGAACAAGAACAAGGTGCCGCAGGTCCTGCTCGCCACCGGCGACTCCTACTGGGGTTTCTGCTCCGTGAAGAAGTGCGGCGGCACGACGTACCCGTGGACGATCGGCTGGCAGCCCGACTATCCGGGTGAGGGCAAGATCTACGGCCGCTACATCGCTACGACCATGCCGAACGCCAAGGTCGGCGTGCTGTACCAGAACGACGCGTACGGCAAGAACTACTACGCAGGGCTACGAGTCGGCCTCGGTGCGAAGAAGACCGACATCGTCGACGCCGAGTCGTACGACGTCACGAACCCGAGCCTCACCCAGCAGATCCTCGCGCTGAAGAGCAAGGGGGCGAACACGTTCGTCATCTTCGGCACGCCGAGCCCGACGATCACCGCGCTCGTCACAGCGACGAAGGTTGGCTGGAGCCCGACGACGTTCGTGAACAACGTGTCGGCGAACCGGCTGTTCCTGCTCGCCGCCGCGGCGAACGGTGCCAGCGTCAACGGCGCCATCTCGACGACCTACGTCGAGAGCCCGTCCACGCAGCCGAATCTGACCGGGATGAAGTTCGGCAAGGCGATCATCAACCAGTACGCGCCGGCGCTCGCGAAGAGCTTCGCAAGCGGCGACACGAACATCGTGTACGGCCTCGGTTCGGCCTGGACGTTCGTCTACGCGCTCGAGCGCGCCGGCAAGAACCCGACGCGGGCGAGCCTGATGAAAGCGCTGCACAGCATGAACACGTCGAAGAACCCGTTCCTCTACCCCGGGATCAAGCTCCAGACCTCGGCGAAGGACCACTTCCCGATCGAGCAGGAGATCATGATCAAGTGGAGCGGCGGAGGGGGCGGCGACTGGCACCCGTTCGGCAAGCTCCTGAGCGGGGTGCGCTAGCCGCACCGTCGGGAATCCGAGCGTGAGCGGCGGGGGAGCCTCGGCTCCCCCGCCGCGTTTCTGCCGGGTTCCGCTAGAACGTCTCGGATGCGCCGGGTCGCCGTCACCGCAGTGCTCGGCGCCGTGCTCACCGTGCTCGCCGTCGTGCCGGGCGCGTTCGCCCGGCACGGACCGCAGGGGCCGGCGCCGTCCCAGCTCGACCGGCTCGTCCGGGCGGGGGCGCCTGTCTTCTGCGGCGGCCCGCACAAGCGCGTGTTCGCGCTCACGTTCGACGACGGGCCCGGGCCCTGGACCCGCTCGCTGCTCGCCGCGCTCCGCCGTGGGCGCGCGCCGGGCACGTTCTTCCTGGTCGGCAACCGGATCGCACTCTGGCCCGCCGCCGTCGAGGCGGAGGCGCAGGCCGGCGTGCTCGGCGACCACACGTGGTCGCACGCCCACCTGACGACGCTCCGGCCCGTCCAGGTGCGCCGTCAGCTCGAGTGGACGGCGGCGACGATCCTCACCCGCACGGAGACGCAGGTACGTCTCTTCCGGCCGCCCTACGACCAGGTCGACGCCGCGGTCAGGCGCACCGTCCGTTCGCTCGGACTGCTCGACGTCCGCTGGAACGTCGACGCCGGCGATTCCCGCCAGGGCGCCCGCCCGGCGCAGGTGACGCGCACGATCCTGCGCGGCCTGAAGCCGGGTGCGATCGTGCTCCTGCACGACGCGCACCCGTGGACGGCGAAGGTCGTGCGACGTGTGCTCGCGGCCACCCGGCGCCGCCATCTCTGGCCGGTGACGGTGCCGCGACTGCTCGAGGTCGACCCGCCCGACCCGTCCTACAACTGCTACTCGTAGCGAGCGCCGCTACCCGGCGAGCGCGGCAGGGTCGGTCACCGGGGCGCGGCAGGCAAAGCGCTCGCAGACGTACACCGCCGGGCGACCGTCGACGAGCGTCTTGCCGGCGAGCAGCGGAACGCCCTCGCCGGGGCCGAACGCGACGACGGCGTTCGGCTCGAGGCCGCGCAGCGCGGCCCGCGCGACGTCGCTCTCCGGCGGGCCGACGATCGCGAGCTCGCGCGGCGGCGCCAGGTGGAGGTCGAGGGCGCAGAGTGCCCAGCCGAACGCCGTGGGCGCCCGCACGAGCGCGTTCCGGACGAGGCGCAGGACGCCGGTCGCGTGCCGCTCGAGCTCGTCGTCGCCCCAGATCCGCGCCAGGCGCAGCAGCACGAAGGCGAGCATCGAGTTCCCGGACGGCGTCGGATGGTCGTCGACGTCCTTCTGGCGGGCGACGAGCGCCTCGCCGTCGGCGGGCGTGAGGAAGAAGCCGCCGCGCTCGTCGTCGGCGAAGAGCTCGACGGCGAGGAGCGCGAGGCGGTGCGATTCCTCGAGCCAGCGCAGCTCCCCGGTCGCCACGTGGAGCTCGTAGAGCCCGTGCGCGACGTCGGCGTAGTCCTCGAGGTAGCCGGTGCCCTTCGCGACGCCGTCGCGCCAGGTGCGGTGCAGGCGGCTGTCTGCGATGGAGAGCGGCCCGAGCAGGAACCCGGCGAGCGCGCGGGCGGCGTCGAGCCAGTCGGGCCGGTCGAGCCGCCGGCCCGCCTCGGCGAGCGCCGCGAGCCACAGCCCGTTCCACGCCGCGACCGCCTTGTCGTCGCGGGCCGGCTGCGACCGCCGCTGCCTGACCTCGAGAAGCGCATCCCGCTCCTCGGGCATGAGCCCGCCGCGGAGGATCGAGCGTCCGTGCTCGAACGGCTGCAGCAGGAGCTCCCGGCCGGGGCCGATCGCCTCGGCGAGCTCCTCCGCCGTCCAGGTGAACGTGAGCCCCTCGACACCCTCGGTGTCCGCGTCCTGCGCGGACGCGAAGCCGCCGCCCTCCAGGGCGAGCTCGCGCAGGACGTACTCGACGGTCTGCTCGACGATCGCGCGGTAGGCCTCCTCGCCGGTGAGCACCCATGCGTGCAGGTACGCGGGGACGAGCAGCGCGTTGTCGTAGAGCATCTTCTCGAAGTGCGGCACGAGCCACTCCTCGTCGACCGAGTAGCGGTGGAAGCCGCCGCCGACGAGGTCGACCATGCCGCCGGACCGCATCCCGTCGAGCGTCGCGAGCGCGGGCTCGAACGCGCCCGGGGATCCGCCGAAGGCGGGCCCGGTCTTCGGCCGGGCGCCGGCGGCTTGGCCGCCGGCGCTTCCAGCCGCACGCCGGAGCAGGAATTCGATTGCCGAGGCGGGCGGGAACTTCGGCGCGTGCCCGAAGCCACCCCACCGCGGGTCGACCTGGTCCCGCAGCCGGAGCACCGCCTCGTCGAGCAGTTCCTCGGTGAGCGGGTCGGTCGAGGGCGCGACCTCCGCGCTGCGGCGGAGCGCCTCGACGAGCGCCTCCGCCTGCTGGGCGACGTCGTCTCGCTGCTCGCGATACGCGCCCGCGAGCGCGGTCAGCACTTGCCGGAA
>DATFMW010000497.1:0-6601 GCA_035266765.1 Gaiellaceae bacterium
TCACGTGGACGGCCTCGAAGGCGCGCAGCTCGGTGAGCATCACCTCGCGGAGCGTCTGGATCGACAGGCGCAGGCTCTCGACGCCGCTCTGCGGCCCGCGCAGCGCCCCCTCGGCGGCCGCCATCGAGACCGCGGCGGGGCACGAGGTCGTCTGCGCCTGAACGTTCGTCATCGTCTCGACGAGCGGTCGCGGCGCGATCGCCCAGCCGATCCGGAAACCGGTCATGCCGTAGAGCTTCGAGACGCCGTTGACGACGAGCACGTGCGACGCGTCGACCTCCCGGTCGGTGAACGCGTACGCGGACGGCGGAAGGACGCCGTCGGAGACGAGGCGGTGGTAGATGTCGTCCATCAGCAGGTAGACGCTGCGCTCCTCGCAGAGCTCGACGAGCCCGCGCACGAGCTCCTCCGGGTAGACCGCGCCGGACGGGTTGTTCGGGCTGTTCACGATCAACGCCTTCGTGGCCGTGCCGACCGCCGCCTCCACCTCGTCGAGCCGCGGCACGAAGCCCCCATCCTCGGGCGTGACGATCACGGGCTCCCCGTAGGCGAGCCGCACCATCTCCGGGTAGCTGCCCCAGTACGGCGCGAGGATCACGATCTCGTCGCCGGGATCGACGAGCGAGAGCAGGGCGTTCGCGATCGCCTGCTTCGCGCCCGACGAGACGATCACGTTCTCGGGCGCGACGAGACGGCCGTAGTGCTCCTCCGTGTAGCGGAGAATCGCCTGCTTCAGCCCGGCGGTGCCGTCGGTCGGCGCGTACTTCACGTCACCGCCCGAGAGGACGGCCGAGCCGGCGGTGATCGCCGAGAGCGGGGCCCTGTTCTTCGGCTCACCACCGCCGAGGTGGATGACGGGCTTTCCCTGCTCGCGCAGGCGCGCGGCGCGCTCGTTGAGGGCGAGCGTCGCGGAGGGACGGATCGAACGGCCAAGCCTGCTCGTGGCCATCGTCACCAAGCGTGCCGGAGCCGTTCCGGCGGGTCATCGGTACGGCGCCGCGCCGCCCCTTCGGAGAGCTACGGATCGGCGGTTCGGCGGCCGGCCCCGAGATCCTCGAGCACCTCGCGGGCGGCCTCCTGCTCGGCGGCTTTCTTCGTGTTGCCGCTGCCGACGCCGAGTTGCTCGCCGTCGATCAGGGCAGCGCACGTGAAATGCCGCTCGTGCGCCGGCCCCTCGGCCGCGAGCACGACGTAGACGACCTGCCGGCCGGTGCGGGCAAGCGCCTCCTGGAGCTCTGTCTTGTGGTCGACGTGCGTCGTCAGCGCGTACTCGATCCGGCCCGAGAACGTGGCCACGACCGCGCTCTCGATCGCGGCGAAGCCGTGCTCGAGGAAGAGCGCGCCGAGGACGGCCTCGAGCAGCGCCGCGAGCACGTTCCGGTTGCGCGCCAGCCGCTCGAGCTCCTCGGGCGGCATCTCCGGCGCGTAGCGGGCGAGCCACTCGCCGAGTGCGAGCTCCCGCGCGACCACGGCACAGCTTGCCCGGGAGACGACGTGGGAGCGGATCTTCGCGAGCCGCCCCTCGGAGAACTCCGGGTACTGCGCGTACAACGCGTGTGCCACCGCGAGCTCGAGGACGCTGTCTCCGAGGAACTCGAGGCGCTCGTACGACGCCGTCCGGGCGCTGGCCCAGGAAGAGTGCGTGAACGCCGTCGCCGCCCGTTCGGGCGGGAGGCCCTCGATTAGCGCTGCGAGCTCGCGGTGGCGCGCGCTCCCGTCGCTACTGGTGCGACGAGACGTAGTCGACGGCCTGCCCGACGGTGGTGATCTTCTGGGCATCCTCGTCCGAGATCTTGATCCCGAACTGATCCTCCAGCTCCATGATCAACTCGACGAGATCGAGAGAGTCCGCGTCGAGATCGTCCTGGAACGACGCCTCCTCTGTGATATCGCCCTCTTCGATACCGAGCTGCTCCGTCAGGACATCCTTGACTCGCTCGAAAACTTCCTCGCGCGACGCTGCCATGTCACCTCATCTTGTGTCTGGGGGCCGAAAGCGCGCCGATCATACCGCCTCTGCGCGTCGGTCAACCGCGGAGACGGCGTCCCGGCCGCCTCAGCCCTCGCTGCGGCGGCGGCTCCGGCTCGGGAAGCCGGGCGGCGACACGCCCGACGACGTCGTGCTCGACACCGCGGGCGGCGAGGCGAATCGCGTTCTCGATCGCGGCCGCCGAGGAGTTGCCGTGGGCGATCACGGCGAGGCCGCGCAGGCCGAGCAGATAGGCGCCGCCGTAGGTGTCCGGGTCGAGGCGGTGCCGGAGCCGGCGCGCCGCCGGGCGGATCAGGAGGCCGCCGATCTTGCCGCGGGTCGTCGCACCGATCTCCTCGCGGAGTGCGTCGAGGAGGCTCCGGATCGTGCCTTCGAGCAGCTTCAGCGCGACGTTACCGGTGAAGCCGTCCGTGACAACGACGTCGGCGGCGCCTTCGAGGATGTCGCGGCCCTCGGCGTTCCCGGCGAAGTTCAGATCGCTCGCTGCGAGCAGCGCGTGCGTCTCGAGCGTGAGCTGGTTGCCCTTCTCGGGCTCCTCCCCGATCGAGAGGAGGCGCACCTGCGGGTTGGCGATGCCGAGGATCTCCTCGGCGAAGACGGCGCCCATCGTCGCGAACTGGAGCAGGTGCTCGGGCCGGGCGTCCGCGTTCGCGCCGGCGTCGATCAGGACGGACGGGCCGCGACGTGCCGGAATCGGGACGGCGATCGCCGGACGCATCACGCCGGGGACGCGGCGCAGCTCGAGCAGGCCGGCGGCGAGCATCGCGCCCGTGTTCCCGGCCGAGACGACGGCGTCGGCGCGACCCTCGGCGACGGCACGGACGGCGGTGACGAGCGAGCTCTGGGGCTTCGCGCGCACCGCCTCGGCGGGCTTCTCGTGCATCTCGATCGTGTCGGAGGCCTCGATCAGCTCGAGACCGCCGGTGTCGAGCCCCGCGGGGCCGACGAGGACGGGCGCGATCGCGTCGCTGCGCGCGGCGAGGGCGCCGGCGACGATCTCGGCTGCGCCGCGGTCCCCTCCCATTGCGTCGACTGCGACGCGGATCATGCCCTAGGGAGCGTCGACGCGGAGCGGCTCGACCTCACGGCCCTTGTACGTGCCGCAGGTCGGGCACACGCGATGCGGGCGCTTCGGCTGGCCGCACTGCGGGCAGACGTTCACCTTCGGCGCGGTGATCGCATGCGTCGCCCGGCGCTTGTCGCGACGGGACTTGGAGGTTTTCCGCTTCGGGACGGCCATGACCGGCGGCCACTATAGCGAGAACCGGCGGCGCACAGCCACCGCCGCGGCCGGTAGCGTCGGGCTCATGGAGACACGCACACTCGGAACACAGGGGCTCGAGGTTTCGGCGCTCGGGCTCGGTTGCATGGGGATGTCGGAGTTCTACGGGGCGACCGACGAGCGCGAGTCGGTCGCGACGATCCACCGGGCGCTCGAGCTCGGCGTCACGTTCCTCGACACCGCGGACATGTACGGCCGCGGCGCGAACGAGGAGCTCGTCGGCAAGGCGATCCGCGACCGGCGCGACGAGGTCGTGCTCGCGACGAAGTTCGGCAACGTCCGCTCGGACGACGGCCGGCGCGGCGTGCGCGGCGACCCGGCGTACGTCCGCGAGGCGTTCGACGCGTCGCTCGAGCGGCTCGGCGTCGACCACGTCGACCTCTACTACCAGCACCGGGTCGACTTCACGGTGCCGATCGAGGAGACCGTCGGCGCGATGGGCGAGCTCGTCGCGGCCGGCAAGATCAGGTATCTCGGCCTGTCGGAGGCC
Source organism: Gaiellaceae bacterium (assembly GCA_035266765.1). Taxonomy (GTDB): domain Bacteria; phylum Actinomycetota; class Thermoleophilia; order Gaiellales; family Gaiellaceae; genus Palsa-739. Next base: position 3,763 of record DATFMW010000497.1, read on the forward strand.
TCGCCGGAGACGATCCGGCGGGCGCACGCCGTCCACCCGGTCTCGGCGCTCCAGAGCGAGTACTCGCTGTGGACGCGCGACCCGGAGAACGGGCCGCTCGAGACCTGCCGCGAGCTCGGGATCGGCTTCGTCGCGTACAGCCCGCTCGGCCGCGGCTTCCTCACCGGCCGGTTCCGCTCGCCGGACGACTTCGCCGAGGGCGACTTCCGCGGCCACCACCCGCGCTTCCAGGGCGAGAACTTCCAGCGGAACCTCGATCTCGTCGCCCGGGTGGAGGAGATCGCCGGCGAGAAGGGCTGCACGCCTGCCCAGCTCGCGCTCGCCTGGGTGCTCTCGCGCGGGGACGACGTCGTCCCGATCCCGGGCACGAAGCGCCGCGGCTACCTGGAGCAGAACGTGGGCGCGCTCGCCGTCGAGCTGGGAGACGACGACCTCGCCCGGATCGAGGAGGCGTTCCCGAAGGGCGCCACCGCCGGCGAGCGCTACGCCGACATGTCGACGATCGATCGCTAGCGCTCCGCGTCCTCGCGGAGCGCTAGGTTCACGGCCGCTCAGCTCGGGAAGCGCAGCTTCCCGAGCTGCTCCCAGCGCGGGTCGCTCTCGTGCTCTTCGTGGACGTGCGGCTCGACGTTCAGGTCCTTGCCGCAGACGGGGCAGAGGCCGGCGCAGTCGTCGCGGCAGAGGATCTTGTCGGGCAGCTCGAGCACAACGGTGTCGCGCGCCCAGGCCGCGAGGTCGAGCCGGTCGTCGGCGACGTAGTCCGAGCGGAGATCCTCGCCGGCGCCGGGGTCGTTCGCGTGGTACTCGCGGGCGTCGAGCGACAGTCCGAGCTCGGCGTCGGCGAGGCAGCGGAAGCATGGGCCGGCGAGCGTGACCGCGAAGCGGAGCTCGAAGAGCGTGCCGCCGCTCGTCTTCGTGATCGCCAGCCGGGCGGGCGTCGGGTCGGGCGCGGGAACGTACGTCTGGCCGCCGAGCAGGAGCGGCTCGAGCTCGAGCTCGACGTCCTCCCGCAGCTGCTCCCCGCTCCGGAGCGAGACACGGCGCAGGTCGAAGGAGATCATGGCTTCACGGTAGCGCGAACGTCGAACGCCGCCCGGGCCGGCCCGGGCACCCTGGGTAGGGGTTCAGGCCGCGATGCGGCGCAGGTCGGCGAGCCGAGGAGCCGCGCGCGGGAACTCGACGGACTGGGCGTCCTTGCGGCGGATGTACTGCCCGATCGACTCGGCGACCGGCTGCGGCGCGACGCGCCCGACGCGCGCGCCGACGAGCAGCGCGATCGAGCCGAGGATGACTGCGCCCGCCTCGAGCTCACGGATCCCGACGTGCTCGCCCACGAGCGCCCAGCCGAGGAACACGGCCACCGCCGGGTTCACATACGCGTACGTCGAGACGAGCATGCTCGAGGCGCCGCTGCGCAGCAGCCAGCCGTAGACCGTGAACGCGACGATCGAGCCGAAGACGACGAGGTAGGCGAAGGAGCCGAGCGACGCGGCCGACATCGCCCCCGGATGCACGCGCGAGATCTCCCCCGTCGCGCTGCCCGCGACGGCGAGCAAGCCGCCGGCGCACAGCATCTGCATCGACGCGGAGAGGAACGGGGCCTTCGGCAGCGGCGCGACGCGCGCGTACGCCGACCCCGAGGCCCAGGCGAGCGCCGCGACGAGGATGACGCCGGCGCCGACCGGGTCGATGCGGGTGCTCGGCCCGACGAGCATCGCAACGCCGAAGAGGCCGGTCGCGATGCCGGCGAGGACGCCGGCCGAGAAGCGCACGCCGAAGAACGTGCGGTCGATGAGCGCCGTGAAGAGCGGCACCGCCGCCATCAGGAGCGCCGTGAGCCCGGAGTCGACGCGCGTCTCGGCCCAGGCGACGCCGCCCGTGTCGACGAACAGCAACATCGCGCCGACGGCCGCGGCGGCCCCCCACTCGCGGCGGCCGAGGTGCGCCCGAGCGACGTCGCCACGCCACGCCGACCAGGCGTAGAGGATCCCGCCGGCGACGAGGAAGCGGGCCGCCAGCATCAGGAGCGGCGGCAGCGTCCGGTCGGCGACCGCGACCGCGAGGTAGGTGGAGCCCCAGACGGCGTAGACGATGCCCAGGGCGGCGACGAGCTTGAGCTTCACGCGGCCAGCGTGCCTACGGGTCTCGATAAGTCCTAATCGAGTTATCGTTCGTTTCGATAATGGAACGTGATCGTTGGCTTGGGGTCGAGCTACGCCATCTCGCGGCCCTCGAGGCCGTGGCCCGCCACCGCTCGTTCGGCGCCGCCGCCCGCGAGCTCGGGTACACGCAGTCGGCGATCAGCCAGCAGATCGCGCACCTCGAGCGTGTGGTCGGGCAACGGCTCGTCGACCGGCCCGGCGGTCCGCGCCGCGTCGCCCTGACCGCGGCCGGCGAGCTGCTCCTCCGCCACGCCGACGCGATCGTCGCTCACCTCGACGCGGCCCAGGCGGACATGACCGCGCTCGCCGAGGGCGCGGGCGGCTCGCTCCGGCTCGGCATCTACCAGAGCGTCGGTGCGCGCCTCCTCCCCGCGACCCTGCGCCGCTTCGCCGAGGAGTGGCCCCAGATCGAGGTGCGGGTCAAGGAGGAGACCGATCCGGCCGACCTGCTGCGGCTGCTCGAGCGCGGCGACCTCGACCTGACGTTCGCGAACCTGCCGCTCCCCGAGGGCGCGTTCGCCTCCGAGGAGATCCTGCGCGACCCGCATGTCCTCCTCGTTGCCGCCGACTCCGAGCTGGCCGGGCGCGCCGAGGCGCCGCCGCTCCGTGAGCTCGCCGGGATGCCGCTCGTCGCCTGGCGCACCCTGCCCGACCCGACGGCCCACCTGCGCGGCCGC
>DATFMW010000498.1:0-2767 GCA_035266765.1 Gaiellaceae bacterium
CTGGCCGAAGCCCTGCGTCGTGATCAACCCGACGCGGGCGCCCTTCGACTCGAGCACCGCGTTCGTCGCCACGGTCGTCCCGTGCAGGATGTTCTGGAGGTCGGCGACGGCAATGCCGGCCTCCTCGCAGATGCGCTTCACGCCCGCGAGGACCCCCTCGGACGGGTCGCTCGGCGTCGACGGCGTCTTGACCCTGAAACGGGCCCCGCCGTTCTCCTCGGAGACGAGGAAGAGGTCGGTGAATGTGCCGCCGACGTCGACCCCCAGCCTGTACGCCATGTCTACGTCCTTTCTCTTCTAACCGGAGACCGGAGCGAACGTGCCGGCCTTGTAGACCTGTCCCTCGAGCTCGCGCCCGAGGGCCGACTCGAGCCATTTCGCGACGTCCACGAGCGCATCGAGGTCGATACCGGTCTCGACGCCCTCGCCGTGGAGCATGTAGACGAGATCCTCGGTCGCGATGTTTCCCGTCGCCCGAGGAGCGAACGGGCAGCCGCCGATCCCGCCGACGGAGGCGTCGAAGACCGTCGCCCCCGCCTCGAGCGCGGCATACGCGTTCGCAAAGCCCATGTTGCGGGTGTTGTGGAGATGAACGCCGACCGGGCGACCGAGCCGGGCGACGCGCCCGACGAGGTCGAGCATCTGACGCGGCACGCCGACGCCGACGGTGTCGGCGAGGACGAGCTCGTCCGCCCCCGCGGCGGCGAGCCTCGTCGCCAGCTCCTCGACCCGGCCGGGGTCGACGGCGCCCTCGAACGGGCAGCCGAACGCGACGCCGATCGTGACGGTGGAGCGGACGCCGTCGGCGCGCGTGCGCGCGAGGATCCGCTCGGCGCCGGCGACGGTGTCCTCGACCGAGGAGCGGGCGTTCCGCTGGTTGAACTCCTCGGTCGCCGCGAACGCGAAGTGCATCTCGTCGAGCCCGCACTCGGCGAAACGGTCGTAGCCGCGCTCGTTCAGGACGAGCCCCGCGTAGACGACGCCGTCGCGCCGGTCGATCGCGGCGACGACCTCCTCCGCGCCCGCCATCTGCGGCACGGCCTTCGGGCTGACGAAGCTCACCGCTTCGATGCGGGGCAGCCCGGCGGCGGCGAGCAGGTCGACGAGCTCGGCGCGCGTCTCGGGGGCGAGCGTCACCGACTGGTTCTGGAGCCCGTCGCGCGGGCCGACGTCGCAGACCGTGATGCTCAGACGATCCCCTCCTCGTGCAGGTCGTCGAGCTCCGACTCGGAGAGGCCGAGCAGCCCGCAGTACACCTCGTGGTTGTGGCTGCCCTCGTCCCAGGTGGCCGACCAGCGCACGGCGCCGGGCGTCTCCGAGAACTTCGGCACGATGCCCGGGCCGATGTACGTCCCGAACTCGGGATCCTCATGCTCGACGAGCATCTCGCGGGCCTTGAACTGCGGATCCTCGAAGATGTCGGCGACCGTGTAGATCGGCCCGCACACGACACCGAACTCGTTCAGGAGCGCGTCGACCTCGTGTGCGTCGTGACGGGCGGCCCAGTCGGCGACGATCCCTTCGATCTCCTTCTGGTTCTCGCCGCGCGCGAGGTGCGTCGCGAAGCGGGGATCGGTCGCGAGCTCCGGCTGACCCATCGCCTCGCAGAGCCGGCCGAACACGTTGTCCTGGTTCGCGGCGATCACGACCCAGGTTCCGTCGCGCGACTTGAAGATGTTCGAGGGGGCGACGCCTTTCAGGCCGGTGCCGGCCGGCTGCCGCACGACCCCCAGGCGGTCGTACTCGGGCACCGCGCTCTCGAGGAGCGAGAAGGACGCCTCCATGAGCGAGACGTCGATGACCTGGCCGCGGCCGTCGCCGAGGACGTCGCGCTGGTAGAGCGCGGCGAGGATCCCCTGCGTCGCGAACATCGCCGCGAGCGAGTCACCGAGCGAGATGCCGGTCCGGGGCGGCGGCTCGTCCGGGAAGCCGTTGATGTAGCGGAGCCCGCCCATCGCCTCGGCGACCGCGGCGAAGCCGGCCCGGCCCGCGTACGGGCCTGTCTGGCCGTAGCCGGAGATGCGCGCGAGGATGATGCCGGGGTTCACCTCGGCGAGCCGCTCGTAGCCGAGGTTCCAGCGCTCGAGCGTGCCGGGACGGAAGTTCTCGGTGACGACGTCGACGACGCGGACGAGCTCGAGCAGGAGCTCCTGGCCCTTCGGCTCGCGCAGGTTGAGCGTGATGCAGCGCTTGTTCCGCGACTGGACCGGCCACCAGAGCGAGCGGTCGTGGTAGCGCGCGTGGCCCCAGTCGCGCAGCGGGTCGGGCTTGCCCGGCGGCTCGACCTTGATCACGTCGGCGCCCATGTCGCCGAGGAGCCGCCCGGCGAACGGGCCGGCGAGGAGCATGCCGAGCTCGACCAGCCGCATGCCGGCGAGCGGCCCGGGGCCGCTCCGGTCGCGGTCGTCCTGCCCGGAGACCCGCGGCTCCGCCCGGCTCACGACGCCACTCCCGCGTCGCCACCGGCAGCGCGCGCGGCGATCGCGTGCAGATTCGCGAGCAGGACGTCGCGCCCGTCGTAGACGTGGCCGCGCATGATCAGCTCCGCGCGATCGTCGTCGCGCGCGGCGAGCACGTTCACGAGCTGCTCGTGGGCATGCTCGGACATGCGCTTCTGGTCCTGCGAGTACCAGTGGAAGGACTTGTAGACGAGCGGCAGCTCGATCACCTTCCGCACCATCTCGGTCAGCCGCTGGCTGCCCGCGATCTCGAGGATCGTCGTGTGGAAGAAGAGGTTCTCCCCGACCATCTCGGCGACGTTCTCGTC
>DATFMW010000499.1:0-4859 GCA_035266765.1 Gaiellaceae bacterium
CGTCTCCCAGCGTTGCACCGGAAACCGGCGTCCCTCGACGCCGCATGAACCGGCCGCTCCGCGGCCGGGATGGCCTTCGGCTTTCGCGTGCCCTCGACCCGTGCCGCCCGCTCTCCGTCAGCCGCCCCGCAGTGGCCCTCACCGTCAAGAGCAACAACCATCCGGCCGCGAAGCGGCCGCAAGTGCGGCCTCCAACGAACCGCGTTTCCGGTCGAACGGTACGAGAGGCCGCACTAGAGCCCGATCCGACCGGCCTCAGGGCAGGACGGAGGGGTCGATGATCGCGTACATCGTGCCGCCCATGGCGTGTGGATACCCGTGGGCGCCCGACGGGCAGATGAGGCACGTCCAGGCGAACGCGCCGTATCCGCGGGGCGTGAACGTGAACGTCGTCGTCCGGGGCGTCGTGCCGTGCGCGGGGAAGATGAGCTTGCTGATGTGCAGCGCGGGCACTGTGAACGTATGGAACTCCGTCGTGTAGTTCGTCACCGCCATCCGCACGGGCACTCCCGGCGCGAGCGCGAAGTTCTGCTCCAGCACGCGGTCGCCGCGGAGCAGCACGAGCCCTGCGTGCTGGACGTGCGGTCGGCTCGGCGCCGTCGCCGCCGACCCTGCCGCGGCGAGCGCCACGACCGCAACCGAAGCAAGGGCGAGCATGCCCTTCCCCATCGCAGACCTCCTATTCGTGATGATCTGCACATGGGTGCGCCCGCACGACCCCTCCCATCGGGGTACGACCTGATTCGGCGTCCGTGGGTTCCCCGACCTGCGTCCGCCCGGCCCCGGCGCTCAGCGCCGGCGCGCGGCGAGCTCGGCCTCGACGTCGGCGACGTCGACACCCGAGACCGCGAGCAGCACGTACAGGTGGAAGAGCACGTCCGCGGCTTCCTCGGCGAGCCGCCCGTCGCGCGCCGTCGCCGACACGGCGGCCTCGACCGCCTCCTCGCCGAGCTTCTGCGCGGCCCGCTCGACGCCCGCCTCGGCGAGCGAGGCGACATAGGAGCCTTCTGGCCGGTCGTGCACCCGCTCGACGACCGTCCGCCAGAGCGCGGGCGCGAAGCACGAGAGCGACCCGGTGTGGCAGGCGGGGCCGTCCGCGCGGACGCGCAGAACGAGCGCGTCCCCGTCGCAGTCGTCCTGGATCTCCTCGACGTGGAGGACGTTGCCGGAGGTCTCGCCCTTGTGCCAGAGCTCCTGCCGGGAGCGGCTCCAGAACCACGCCTCGCCGGTCTCGCGCGTCAGGCGCTCGGCCTCGGCGTCCATCCAGGCGAGCATCAGCACGCGGCCGCTCTCGGCGTCCTGAACGATCGCCGCGCGCAGCTCGCCGGTGGGGCCGTCAGGCATCGTCTCGGAGGGGGACGCCGAGGTCGCGCAGCTCGTCGCGGAGCGAGACGAGCCGGGCCGGGTTCTCGTGGAGGATCGAGGCGAGGAGCGCTGCCTGGGAGACCTCGAGCGCGGCGGCGATGTGCGCGGCGGTGCCCGCGCCGCCGGAGGCGATCACCGGCAGCGAGACCGCGTCGCGTAGCTGTGCGAGCAGCTCGAGGTCGTAGCCGTCGCGGGTGCCGTCGCGATCGATCGAGGTGACGAGCAGCTCGCCGGCGCCGCGGGCCTCGCACTCGCGCGCCCAGACGACGGTTTCGCGGGCGGTGTGGAGGGTGCCGGCATGCGAGCGCACCTTGCCGTTCTCGGTGTCGATCGCGACGACGACCGCCTGGCTGCCGAGCACGTCGGCGAGCTCCTCGATCAGCGCGGGCCGGCCGAGCGCGGCGGAGTTGACGGAGATCTTGTCGGCGCCTGCCTCGAGCACCGCGGTCGCGTCCTCGACCGTGCGGATGCCGCCGCCGACGGTGAACGGGATCGAGACCTGCTCGGCGACGCGCGCCGCGACCTCGACGGCGGAGCCGCGCGACTCGATCGTCGCGGACACGTCGAGGAAGACGAGCTCGTCGGCGCCCGCGTCCGAGTAGGCGGCGCCGAGCTCGACCGGGTCGCCGACGTCGCGCAGCTCCTGGAAGCGGATGCCCTTGACGACGCGCCCGTCGGCGACGTCGAGGCACGGGATCAGACGCGGGAGAGGCATCGCTCGAGGTAGCGCTCCAGGAACCGGCGCCCGGCGGCGCCGCTCTTCTCGGGATGGAACTGGACGCCGAGGAACGACCCCGACTCGACAACGGCGGCGATCCCCTCGCTCCAGGCCGTTGCCGCGGGCGTCTCGGCGGCATAGGAGTGCGCGAACCAGTACGCGGTACCGTCCGGCTCCACGACCGCCCAGCCGATGCGCGGGACGCGTCCCTCCCGCAGACGGACAGCGCGGCCGGGGACGAGCCCGAGCCCCGCGATGCCGCCGTCCTCCTCACTCTCGTCGAGCGCGAGCTGAAGCCCGAGGCAGATGCCGAGGATCGGGTTGCCGGCGGCGGCGCGCTCGCGCAGCGCCTCGTCGAGCCCGCGCGCGCGCAGGCCGGCCATCGCGCTGCCGGCCGAGCCGACGCCGGGCAGGACGGCGAGGTCGGCGCCGAGCAGCGGCTCCGGGTCGTGGACGAGCTCGGTGTCCGCGCCGAGCCGCTGGAGCGCGAGCTCCACGGAACGGACGTTGCCGGCTCCATAGGCTGCGATCGCAACCGTGGTCACAGCAGTCCCTTCGTGCTTGGGAGTCCTTCGCCCTCGCGCGTGACCGCGGCACGGAGCGCGCGGCCGACCGCCTTGCACGCCGCCTCGGCGACGTGGTGGTCGTCGCGCCCGGTCGCCTCGACGTGAAGCGTCATCCGTGCGGCCGAGGCGAAGCTCTCGAGCATGTGCCTGGCGAGACCGGGGTCGTGCTCGAGCCGGATCTCGGCGCCGCGGCGCCCGCCGAGGTCGACAGCCGCGTGCGCGAGCGCGTCGTCCATCGGCACGACGGCGTTGCCGTAGCGGGCGATCCCGCTCCGGTCGCCGAGCGCGCGGTCGAGCGCCTCGCCGAGCGCGATCGCGGTGTCCTCGGCGGTGTGGTGCGGCCCGGTCTCCCAGTCGCCGGTGCCGTCGACGACGAGGTCGAGGCCGCCGTGGAACGCGAGCTGCTCGAGCAGGTGGTCGTAGAGCCCGGTGCCGGTCTGGACGCGCACCCGCCCCTCCCCGTCGAGCCCGAGCCGGACGCGAATCGTCGTCTCGGCCGTGGCACGCACCGTCCGGGCCCGACGTGTCCGACTTAGTGACAACGTGTTACTTGGTTCCCGGTCGAGCGCCTTCGCCAGGGCGGCGAGCAGCAGGTCGTCGTCCTCGCGGTCGCGGACGCTGATGCGGATGCCGCCGCCGGTGACGCGCGGCACGCAGCCGGACGGGAGCAGCGCCTCGGCGAGACCCTGCGGATCGTCGACCGGGACGAAGACGAAGTTCGCGCGCGAGGGGACAGGCTCGAGGCCGAGCGCACGCAGCTCCTCGGCGAGCCGCTCGCGCTCCTCGACGACGGCGCTCACGTCGGGCGGGTTCCGCAGCGCGGCGACGGCGAGCGCAGCGGAGAGCGTCGAGACCGGCGCCGGCGACTGGCGCGCGCGCAGCTCGGCAGCGAGCCCCCGGCCGGCGAGCAGGTAGCCGACGCGCGCGCCGGCGAGCGCGAACGCCTTCGAGAAGGTGCGGATCACGACGACGTCCTCGTCGTGGATCAGGCCGGCGGCTGTCTCGCCCGCGTACTCGTAGTAGGCTTCGTCGATAGCGAGCGGGCGCGCGGCGGGCAGCGGCGGCAGCTCCCCATACGGGTTTCCGGGCCGGCACGTGAACGTGAGGACAGGGTCGTCGTCACCGACGGCGGCGCCTGCGAGGAGCGCGCCGACGCGGAAGAGCGGGTAGGTCGGCGACGGCGGCACCGCGACGGTGTCGCCGGGGCCGGCGAACGCGCGGGCGCAGAGGAGGATCAGGTCGTCGGCGCCCGCTCCGAGCACGACGTTCTCCCGCTCGACGCCGGCGTAGGCGGCGATGCCCGCCTCGAGCTCGGTGTAGCCGCCGTGCGGGTACGTGTTCACGTCCGCGAGCGCGGCCGCGAGCGCGCCGGGGCGGGCGCTCGGCAGCGGCCGCGGCGGCACGTTGCCGTCGAAGCGGACGATCTCGACCGGGTCGAGCCCCGCCCGGCGGGCGAGCTCCTCGGTCGACGGCGCCCACGCATACGGCGTGAAGTCCTCCGGGAGCGCTCGCAGCCGTGCCGTCATCTGGCCACCGCCGCCGCGTGTGCGGGCAGGCCCTCGAGCTCGGCGAGCGCCTCCACCGTCGGGCGCACGAGCGCGAGCCCCTCGGGCGTGAGCCGCTGGACGGTCACCGGCTTGAGGAACGTCTCGAGACCGAGCCCGCCGACCGAGCGCGCCCAGCCGCCGGTCGGAAGGACATGGTTGCCGCCCGTGCCGAGGTCGCCGGTCGGCACCGGCGAGCTGGCGCCGACGAAGATCGCGCCCGCGTTGCGGATCCGCGGCGCGAGCGACTCCGCCTCCCCGAGCAGCGCGACGTGCTCGGGCGCGCGGCGTTCCACCTCGGCGAGTGCGGCCTCCAGATCGTCGCCCTCGACGATCGCGCAAACCGCGTCCGGCCCGTGTTCAGCCTGCGCCGCGAGCTCGAGCTCGGCGAGCCGCCGGTCGCCGCCGCGCCCGAGCACGACGACCACCTCGGACGGCCCCGCCGGCAGGTCGATCGCGACGTCGCGGGAGACCATGAGCTTCGCCTCGTTCACGTACGCGTTGCCGGGCCCGACGATCTTGTCGACGCGCGGGATCGTCTCGGTGCCGTACGCGAGCGCGGCGATCGCCTGCGGGCCGCCGACGGCCCACACCTCGTCGAGGCTGAGCAGCTCCGCGGCCGCAGCGACGAGCCCGGAGCCGGCGGGCGGTGTGACGACGACGATC
>DATFMW010000500.1:0-2273 GCA_035266765.1 Gaiellaceae bacterium
GTCGCCGCGCTCGTAGGGGCGCTGGAGCTCGACGTAGAAGCGGTCGCGCCCGAGCGCGCGCGCGAGCGCCGCGGCGGCGTTCGGGTCGCGGACGGCGAGCCCGTCGCGTGCGCAGCCCGACAGGCAGACGATCCCCTCGCCCTGCTCCTCGAGCAGGCGCTGGTCGAGCCGCGGCGGCACCGGCTCCCGCCCCTCTTTCGGCCGCGTCCCGGCGTGCGCCGCCGTCAGCAGCCGGCACAGGTTCGCGTAGCCCTGCGCCGTCTCGACGAGGAGCGTGACATGGGCACCGCCGGCAAGCGACACCTCCGCGCCGGTGATCGCGCGAATGCCGAAGCTCTTCGCCGCGTGCGCGAACTCGAGCGAGCCGTAGACGCCGTCGTGGTCGGTGAGCGCGAGCGCGGTGTAGCCGAGCTCGGCCGCGCGGGCTGCGAGCTCCTCCGGCTGCGAAGCGCCGTCGAGGAACGAGTACGCGGAGTGCGCGTGCAGTTCGGCGTACATGCCTCCGTTCTACACGAACAGATGTTCGTGTGCGTCAGCGCTCTCACGGATGGGGCGGCCTCCCGAGGGGGAGATGCTTGTCGTGGAGGCATCGTGCACGGTCGACGCATCGTGTTGCTCGGCATCGCCGGACTGCTGTCGATCTCGGCGTTGCTTGCGATCGCGATCCTCGTCGTCGGCCACTTCGGCGACACCGAGCGCCGGATCCTCGCGACGACGATGCTGCTCGCGGGCTACGGCGTCGTCGCGCTGCCCGGTGCCGTGCTCCTCGATCAGGGGCGCGGCCGGCAGCTCGCGCTCGTCACCGTCGCGCTCACAGCTGCCGGCGCCGCGCTCGCGCTCGCCTCCGTCTGGAGCTCCTCCGAGTCCGAGTCCCTCGGCAAGTCGATCGGCACCGCCACCGCCGTCGCGATCGCCGCGGCGCAGACCTCGGCGCTCACCGCCCGGACCCGGGAGCGCGACCCGCGGGTCGTGCGGCGGCTGTACGCGGTCTCCTGCGCCACGGCCGGCGTCGGCGCGGCGGCCGCGACGGCGCTCCTCTGGACGCAGCCGTCGAACAACCTCTACCCCCGCCTGTTCGGGGCGCTCGTCGTCCTGGACGTGCTCGTCGTGGCGCTGCAGCCGATCCTCGCTCGCGCCCGGGCGTCGATCCCCGTGCACGGCTTCGCGGTCGTGCTCGACTCGGGCGAGACGATCGCCGTCTCGGTCGAGGGGCAGGATCTCGCGACTGCGGCGGCGCGGGCGATCCGGTCGGCCGAGCGCACGGGTGCGCACGTCGTGCGGCTCGACGTCACCGCCGCGGCCTGAGCCGTCGCTACGGGTGGTGCACGAGCGACCAGAGCGGCAGCTCGTGGCGTCCGAGCGGGATGTAGTCCATCCCGTCCGGCGTGTTCAGCGAATTCGGACCGGCACCGGCGATGCCGGCGTGGCCGTACTGCCAGACGATCCGGTTGCGCTTTGGGTCGACGATCACAACGCGGTCGTTGAAGTCGTCGTTGATCGCGATGTTCCCGTTCGGGAGCATCATCGCGAGCGACGGATGGTTCAGGGCGCCCCAGCCCGAGGGTGGCGCGTACCGCCAGAGCACCGTGCCGTGGCGGTTCAGGATCATGACCGCGCCGGGCTTCGCGTAGTCGGCGAGCAGGATCCGCCCGCCGGCGAGCGGCTGCGGATCGGACGGATACGAGACAGGTGCCTGGAACGCGTATCGCAGCCGCCCGTTCGCGGAGATGTTGTCGATCCAGGAGCCCTGGATCTCGGAGACGAGGACGCCCCCGTCACGCAGCGGTGTGTCGCCGTTGACGGCGCCGAACGTCTGGGGCGGATTGTGCTGGCAGACGCCGGTCGTGCCGAGCTGGCGCACGATCCGGTGGGCCCGGATGAAGAGGACGCGGCAGTTGTACGCGTCGGCGACGGTGAGCATCCCGTCCGGGAGGACGTATGCGTCGTCGGGCGTGTTCAGGAGCCCGGGCCCGCTGCCCCTCACGCCCGGCTTGCCGTAGAGGTGCGTGACGCGATGCGTGGCGATGTTGATCGAGAGGATCGTGTGCGACTCCTCCTCGTTCGAGACGATCGCCTTGCCGCCCGGCTCGACGAACGTGTCGTCGTCGAAGTAGAGCTTGACGCCGCGCGCCCGGTCGCGGGCGTTCGGGAACTGCCACAGCACGTGCTTGTGGGAGTCGACGAGCAGTATCCGGTCGTTGCCGCGGTCGGCGATCAGGAGCGCCCCGGGCAGGGGGCCGGGTGCCGTCACCGGCGTGTTCGCGGGCGGCGGA
>DATFMW010000501.1:0-2690 GCA_035266765.1 Gaiellaceae bacterium
ACGTAGAAGACCCAGTGCCAGGAGAGCCACTCGGTGAGCGCGCCGCCGAGCAGCGGCCCGATCGCGACCGCGCCGCCGATGGTCGCCCCCCACAGCGTGATCGCAGTGTGCCGTGCAGGCCCTGTGAACTCCTGTCCGATCAGCGCGAGCGAGGTCGTGAACATCGCCGCGCCGCCGACGCCCTGCACCGCGCGCGAGATGTCGAGCGCGGCCGGGCTCGTGGCGAGCCCGCACGCGAGCGACGCGAGCGTGAAGAGGACGACACCGCCGAGAAAGACGTTCTTGCGCGAGAACCGGTCGGCGAGCGTGCCCGCGGAGAGGAGCAGCGCCGCGAGCGTGAGCGTGTACGCGTCGATCACCCACTGCAGCCCGGCGAAGCCGGCATGGAGGTCGCGCTGGATGCTCGGCAGCGCGACCTGGACGATCGTCACGTCCACGAGCAGCATGAACGTCGCGCCGAGAATCGCGCCCAGCGCCCAGCGACTCCCGACGGGGGCTCCTTCCACGACGGCGGAATCTAGCTGGCGAGCAGGCGCTCGGCGACCCGTACCCAGCTCCAGCGCGCCTCGACCGCCCGCCGGGCCGCCAGGCCGAGAGCACGCCGCTCCGCCGCGGGAAGCGCGAGCAGCTCGCCGAGGCGTTCCCGGAGCGCGGCCGCGTCGCCGGTCGGGAACGAGGCGAGGTGCGCGGCCGCCGGGCCGTACTCCGCCGCGATCCCGGCCGCGACCTCGGCGAGACCGGAGTGCGCGGCGACGAGGGGCGGCACGCCGGCCGCGGCGGCCTCGGCGGCGACCATCCCGAACGCCTCCGGGAAGATCGAGGGCACAACGGAGACGTCGCAGAGCGGCAGCAGATGGACGAGGTGCCGGTGCTCGAGCGGGCCGGTGAAGAGCGTGCCGGGCGGCGCGAGCTCCTCGAGGCGCGCCCGGTAGTCGCCGAAGCCGACGACGAGTGCGCGCGCGTCGAGGCCGGCGAGCGCTTCGAGGAGCACGTGGACGCCCTTGTTCTCCATCAGCTTGCCGAAGTAGAGGACGGTCGGGCGCTCCTCGGCGAAGAAGGCTGCGAGGCGCTCCGCGTTGCCGTCGTCGGGCAGGCGCTCCTCCGCGTTGCCCGGATTCGGCGGGTCGCGCCGCGCCTCCTCGAGGAGCCGGCGGAGCGCCGTCTCGCGCGGCGCGGGTGCGAAGTCGTCGATGTCCACGCCGGGCGGCACCTCGTGGACGCGGTCGATGTGACCGACGACGTCGTCGAGCACCTGCCGGATGTGCGCCGAGCCGACGTAGATCGCGCGGGCGCGGGCGAGCGCGTCCGCGCCCCAGCGTTCGAGCTCCGGCCGGCCGCGCATCGAGTACTCGAGCTCGGAGCCGTGCGCCTTGACGACGAACGGCACACCGGTTGCGGCGCCGACGGGGCCGCCGAGGAGGACGTGGTTGCAGAAGACGAGGTCGGCGGGCAGGAGCGAACGCAGGACGGCCGCGTTCGCCTCGACGTAGGCCTCCCGCTGCGCGGGCGTGAAATCCTGAAGCAGCCGCGCCTCGAGCCCCTCGTAGCGGTCGAGCACGAACACGGGCAGGAGCCGATCGGGCAGTTCGGGGACGACGACGCTCGCCGAGCCGATGTCGTAGAGCTCGGGCCGGCGCTCCTGGCAGACGACGACGACCTCGTGCCCGGCGTTGCTCCAGGCGCGGGCGAGCGCGCGTGTGTAGACGTTCGAGCCGGTGCCGCCGAGGAGGTACCCGTGCCAGAGCAGGATCCGCATTCCGCGGACGCTAGCTCGTCGTCTCGCTAGGCGAGGTGGAAGTAGAGCGCGTAGAGAAGCTCGACGGCCGGGTTCGACGTGTGGACGGTCACGTCGCTCGGCGTCTCGAGGAGCGCCTCGGAGTAGTTGAAGATGATCTTCACACCGGCGGCGACGAGGTCGTCGGCCGCCTGCTGCGCCGCGACGGCGGGCACGGCGAGGACGCCGACGACGATGTTCTTCTCCGGGACGACGTCAGGCAGCTGCTCGTAGGCGAGCACCTCGGTGTTGCCGATCGGGTTGCCGATCTTCGCGGCGTCGGTGTCGAACACGGCCGCGATGTTGATCCCGTGCTCGGCGAAGATCGGAGAGGACGCGATCGCCTGCCCGAGACGGCCGCCGCCGACGAGCGCGATGTTGTGCTGGCCCTGCGTGCGGAGGATCTTCCGGATCTCGCCCAGCAGCGAGTCGATGTTGTAGCCGACGCCGCGCTTGCCGAACTTGCCGAACGCCGAGAGGTCGCGGCGGATCTGCGTCGCGTTGATGTTCGTGTACTCCGCGATCTCCTGAGAGGAGATCCGGCTCTTGCCCATCTTGCGCGCCTGCGTCAGCACCTGGAGGTACCGCGACAGGCGAGCAGCGACGCCGACAGTCAGCCGATCCGCCACTCGTCCTCCATTCGTTGCGCTTGTAACAGCGAAGACTGTTGTACCAGGCGGGACTAGTGCGCTGCTTGTGCAACCGCCGCGCGGAACGCGTCGGGCTGCACGTGGTAGGTGAAGCGGCGCCGGCCGTCGATCTCGACCACCGGGATCCACTCGCGGTAGACGGCCTCGAGCTCCGGATCGCCGCCCTGCGTGGGGGGTTCCCCCACGAGCCCCCTCCTCCGCCGCAGCGACCGGCAAACGACGTCGTGCGCTCCGGGGAGAGCGCGGTCTCCCCTCCGCGCGGCGAG
>DATFMW010000502.1:0-2718 GCA_035266765.1 Gaiellaceae bacterium
CGGATCGAAGGGGAGGACGAGCCGCCGCCAGTCGTGCCGCGAGCGTGGCTCGACGGGCGGCTCATCGGCGAGGCGACCGTCGAGGGGCGCTTCGTCGACGTCGGCGACACGTCGTCGCTCGCCATGCTCCGAGGGGCGCTCGCCGCGCAAGCGATTCACCACGGTCTCGACGAGATCGACGCCGCGGCGATCCGCCTGCGTGCACCGCGCGGCTTCACGCAGCAGGTGTCGCGCTACGTCTACGGCCGGGGCTCTTTCGCCGGCATCCGCTACCGGTCGCGGCTCGGCGACGACCTCGTGAACTGGGCGATCTTCGAGCCCGCACCTGACGGCCACGCCCCGCTCGCCGAAACCACCTCCGCGGCGATCCACGCAGCGGATCCCGACCTGCTCATGGCGCTCGAGCTGCTCGGCCTTACCCTCGCCTGAGTACGGCCGGGCGGGATCAAGCACGTCGTATAGCTATATGGGTTATGCCGTTGGCTCAAGTTGATTCCGTTGAGCCCGCTCCCCCTGTCGTTTCCTCGTTCCAACGCCTAGAGAGTTCCGACCGACTCGCCGGACGCTCCGGCTCGGTGGTTTCTACGGGTTCGTGGTCACGGACAAGACCGGATGCCGCCGCGCTTTGTAAAACGTTCAATGGGTGTTGAACCAAACTCCTGCCGCGAACAGATCTCGTCCTACTGTCGAAGTGATGACCACCCAGACGCCAAACCCCGCCCGTATCGCATCTCTGCGCGCGCTCGCCGATCCGGTGCGGCTCGCCCTAGTCGACGAGCTCGCCCATGAGGACGCGTGCGCGTGTGAGCTGCGGGCGCGGCTCGATCTGTCGGCGCCGCTCATGTCCCATCACCTGAAGGTGCTGCGTGAGGCGGGCCTTGTCTCCTGCGAGAAGGTCGGCAGGCGCGTCGAGGTCTCGCTCGACCGTGAGGCGCTCGCCCGCGTCGCCGGATCGCTCGGCGCCGCATGAGCGCGATCGCCGCCCGCGCCCGCTTCGCGCATGACCGGCATCCGCTCCGGCTGCTCGGC
The DNA here is from genome assembly GCA_035266765.1 of Gaiellaceae bacterium. GTDB lineage: Bacteria > Actinomycetota > Thermoleophilia > Gaiellales > Gaiellaceae > Palsa-739. The sequence goes on from DATFMW010000502.1 coordinate 1,030, forward strand.
GCTGCGACGCTCGCCTGGTTCGCGCTCTACCACTTCCTGCTGCCCTTCTGGGATCACCTGCTCTACGGCGCGTTTGCGCTACCGCGCGGCCCGCACTGGGCCGACGCCCTGCATTTCTTCCTCTACGACTCGACGAAGATCCTGCTGCTGCTGGTCGGGATCATCTTCGCCGTCCGCGTCCTGCGCAGCTTCCTCTCGATCGAGCGCACCCGCGCGCTCCTCGGCGGCAAGCGCGAGGGACTCGGAAACGTGGCCGCCGCCGGGCTCGGCGTGGCGACGCCGTTCTGCTCGTGCAGCGCTGTTCCGGCGTTCATCGGCTTCGTTGCCGCCGGGGTTCCGCTCGGCGTGACGCTCAGCTTCCTGATCGCAAGCCCGATGGTCAACGAGATCGCCGTCGTGCTCCTCTACGGCCTCTTCGGCTTCAAGATCACCGCCCTGTACATCGGCTCCGGTCTCGCGATCGCAATCGTCGCCGGAGCCGTACTCGGCCGGATGCGGCTGGAGCGCTACATCGAGCCGTTCGTCCTCGACGCCGCCGGAAACGCGGGCGGGGCCGGGATGGCGGAGTACAAGCCGAGCTGGGCGGAGCGGATCGAGTTCGGCGTCGCCGAGGTGAAGACGATCGTCGGCAAGGTCTGGTTGTACGTGCTTGCCGGGATCGCGCTCGGCGCCGCCATCCACGGCTGGGTGCCCGCCGACTTCTTCGCCCGCGTCGCAGGCGCCCACAACCCGTTCGCGGTTCCCTTCGCCGTCCTGCTCGGCATCCCGCTCTACTCGAACGCCGCCGGGGTGCTGCCGCTCGTCGAAGCGCTGCACGCGAAAGGCGTCGCGATGGGCACGGTGCTCGCGTTCATGATGGCCGTCGTCGCGCTCTCTGCGCCGGAGATGATCCTGCTCCGCCGCGTCCTGCGGCCGCAGCTCCTCGGCATCTACGTCGCGGTCGTCGCGGTCGGGATCGTCGCCACCGGCTACCTCTTCAACGCCATCCTCTGACGAAAGGAACCGTCATGTCCACGACGACGCTCGGCCGCCCCCTTGCCTCGGCCGCTTCGGCTCCCACGGACGTCGTGCGCGGGTTCCATCCCGGCTGGTTCGGCGCCGTCATGGGCACGGGCATCGTCGGCGTCGCCGCCTACATGAACCCAGGCGGCATCCACGCCTTCCTTCGCCCCGCTCACGTGGTCGGCATCGCGGTTGTGATCGTCGCCTGGCTGCTTGCCGCCTCGATCACCATCCCGTACCTCGCCCGGATCGTCCGCCACCGGGACGCAGCCGCAGCCGATCTGCACCATCCCGTCGTCGGTGGCTTGTATGCCACCTTCCCCGCCGCGCCGCTCGTGCTCGCCGTCGCCACCGCAACGGTCGGCGGCTCCGTACTGTCCGTCCACGCTGTTGTCGCGGTCGTGGCCGTGCTCGCGGCCGTGGGCTCGCTGCTGGCCTTTGCTGCGGCTGTCGGCTTCACCTACCTGCTCTTCAGCGGCGAGGGGCTCGCCGCCGAGACGGCCAACGGCGGCTGGTTCATCCCGCCCGTCGTTGCGATCATCATTCCGCTCACCCTGCTGCCATTGCTGCCGCACGTCGGCCTCCCGGCCGGACGGCTGCTGCTACTCGCCGGATACAGCGGCCTGGGGATCGGCTTGTTCCTCTACCTGCTCGTCGCAGCCGTGCTGTTCGGTCGGCTCGTCTTTC
>DATFMW010000503.1:0-2887 GCA_035266765.1 Gaiellaceae bacterium
CGAGCGGCTCGCGGACGAGCTCCGCGGCGCCGGCATCTCGGACGTCTCGGTCGGACCGGGCGAGGCGCAGGTGCTCTGGGGGAAGCTCACGTTCCTCGTCCCGATCGCGCTCGCGACCACCGCCCTCGCCGAGCCGTTCGGCGCCGTTCTCGCCGAGCCGGGGTGGCGGCACCGCTACGAGCGCTGCCGCGACGAGGTCTGCGCGGTCGCCGAGGCCGAGGGCGCGCCGCAGGACGTCGCGGGGCTGCGCGCGTTCGCGGCCTCTGCCTCGCCCGAGCTGCGAAGCTCGATGCAGAAGGACGTCGACGCGGGCCGCGCGCCGGAGCTCGACGCGATCGGCGGCGCCATCGTCCGGGCGGCGGTCCGCCACGGGATCGCCGTGCCGGCGACCGAGGAGCTGATCGCGCTCGTCGGGCGCCGGATCGCGCTGTGACGATCGCCCGCTAGCCGGAGAAGCGCGCCGGGTCGAGCAGCTCGAGCTGCGGCGAGGAGACGTCGCCGAGGATCGCGTCCGCGACCAGCTCGCCGCAGGCGAAGCCCGGGATGTTGCCGTGACCGGAGTAGCCGGCGGCGACCCAGATCCGCCCGCGCCCCACCGATGCCGAAGGCGTCGGGGTCTCCCCGCCGGGCGTCGCCGGCTCGGCCGGCGGCGCTTCCAGCCCCGGCACGCGCCCGGCGAGCGGGAGCAGGTCCTGGGTGAGCCCGAAGATGCCGGCCCAGCGGTGCGTGATCTGCGGGGGCCGGCCGATCAGCTCGCCGAGGAACTGCTCGAGCGAGGCCTGAATCGCGGGCGTCGTCTCCTCGACGTCGGTCAGCTCGTCCATGATCGACACGTCGCGGAAGCCGCCGAGCAGGACGCGGCCGTCGGCGAGCTGCTGCCAGTAGTCGAAGCCCTGGCGCGCGTAGTGCGGCCGGTCGAAGAGGACGCGGTCGAGCGGCTCGCAGGCGATCATCTGGCCGCGCGCCGGCCAGATCAGGTCGGCGAGCTCGGGGACGAGACCGTGTCCGTAGCCGTCGGTGGCGACGACGACGTGATCGGCGTCGAGCGCGTCGACGTCCGCGACCTCGTCGTGCTCTCGGATGTCGGCGCCCGCCTCGGCCGCGTGGGCGGCGAGCCGCCGGACGAACCGCGCCGGCTGGATCGTGGCGTCGTGCGGGTGGTGGACGGCACCGAGAAAGAGCCCGCCGACGGGGCCCGGCACCTCGTCGAGCCACTCGGCGTCGAAGCCGTCTTCGCGCAGCGCGTCGTACTCGCGCCGGATCTGCTCGCGCTCCTCCTCGTCGGTCGCGAGGCGGTAACTGCCGGTGCGCCGCAGCGAGTCGCCGCCGAGCACGAACATCCGCTCGAGCGCCCGCTCCGTCCAGCGCCAGAGCTCGCACGCCTCCTCGCGGCCGTACGTGTCGCGGGCGACGTCGTAGAGCGTCGCGCCACCGGTGAGCGCGAAGCCGCCGTTGCGGCCGCTCGCGCCCTCTGCGACGCGGCGCGACTCGTGCACGCGCACGCGCACGCCGGCCTCCGCGAGACGCAGGGCCGCCGAGCAGCCCGTGACACCAGCGCCGACGATCGCGACGTCGACGTGCCCGTCGTGCCGCGGCTGCGGCCGCCGCGGGATCTCCTCCTGGAGCCAGTAGGGCGTGTCCACGGCGGGGGCGATGCTACCCGCGCTCAGGCGGTCGCGCGGTAGAGACCGTCTGCGGCCGCAACGAGCCCGGCAAGCTCGAGCTCGACGAGCGCGCGCGCCACCTCACCGGCGTCGAGACCGGAGCGCCGCGCAAGCTCGTCCGCCCCTGCGGGGACGTCCCGGACCAGCGCGAGCAACGTCGCCGCCGGTCCTTCGACGGCCGCTGCGGCCGCCGGCCGCGGCTCGATTCCGAAACAGGAGAGGACGTCGGCCGCGTTCGTCAGCGGCGAGGCGCCGAGCTTCAGCAGCGCGTTCGTTCCCGCCGAAAGCGCCGAGGTGATCTCGCCCGGAACGGCGAAGACCTCGCGCCCCTCCTCGAGCGCGAGATCGGCCGTGATCAGCGCGCCGCTCCGCTCGCGCGCCTCGACGACGGCGACGACCGCGCTGAGTCCCGCGATGATCCTGTTCCGGGCGGGGAAGCGCCAGGGCGCCGGCTCGACGCCGGGTGCGTACTCGGAGACGACGAGGCCGGTCGCGGCGATTCGGCGTGCGAGCTCGGCGTGTGCCGCCGGGTAGTCGCGATCGATGCCGCAGCCGAGGACGGCGACGGTCGTCCCGCCCGCGTCGAGCGCGCCGCGGTGCGCCTCCGCGTCGATGCCGCGTGCGAGCCCGCTGACGACGACGAGACCCGCGGCCGCGAGGTCGCGACCGAACGTTCGCGCGACGGAGGCGCCGTAGCCCGAGCAGGCGCGCGCACCGACGACCGCGACCGCCGGCCGGGAGAGCAGCTCCTCGTCGGCTTCGCCGCGCAGGAAGAGCCCCGGCGGCGGGTCGTGGACGGCACGCAGGAGCGGCGGGAACGCGGCGGCCGAACGGCCGAGGAAGCGGAACCCGGCGCCGCCGAGCCGCTCCAGGTAGGCGCGCCCGTCGAAGTTGCGCAGGTGGGCCGAGTAGCGGGCGCCCGCGGGAGGCCGGACGAGGTGCGACCCGGTCTCCGACGCGAAGACGGCGAGAGCGAGCTCGCTCACGCCGCCAGCTCCTGCGGCGAGCGGTAGGCGAGCGCCTCCGCGACGTGCTCGGCACGGACGGACTCCGCCCCCGCGAGCGCCGCGATCGTCCGCGCCACACGCGCCACACGCGCCCGGCCGCGGCCCGAGAGCGGCAGCCGTTCGACCGCCCGCGACAGCAGCTCGTCGGCGTCGGGCTCGCGCGGCAGCGGTGCCACCGCGAGCAGCTCACGAGCCGCGACGACGCGGTCGCGCACG
>DATFMW010000504.1:0-2456 GCA_035266765.1 Gaiellaceae bacterium
GGGAGGCGCCTCGGCGGAGACCCACGTCGTCGCTCCGTCGATCGCTGCCGTCTCGCGCAGGGGGACCGGCGTCGGGCCGAGCACGGCGTCGGCGGCGTGCGGCCGCAGCCCCGGCGGTGGCGCGACGGGCGGCGGTCGCTCCGGCAGGTGGACGCCGATCGAGGGTGGCCCGCCCGGCGCGACGGCTGTCCGCGTGCGGCTCTTCTCGTCCTGGGTCGCCTTGGTCGCGCGGTCGGGCAGCGCGCAGGGGCTCCACGCGCTCAGGCGCTGCTCGACGAGGGTGGCGCCGACGCCGACGCGGCGCAGCACCTCGTCGCCGGCCACGTCGAGCAGCTGGACGTGCGTGCGTGCGACCTGGTTCCCGGCGGTTCTCGGCACGGCGGCGGAACCGGCGGCGTTGCCCGCCGCGGTCGCGTCTGCGGAGACGGCGTTGCCGCCGGCGGTGCCGGTCGGCCAGGTCGCGAGCGCCTCGACGGCACCGCCGCCGTGGGCGGTGAGGCTCAACTCCGTCAGGACATGGCGGTAGCCGAGGGTCTCCCCGCGGCCGTCGTCCGTCAGGACCTGCCAGACGGGGTTGGCGGTGTCGACGCCGTCGAGCGTGATCGAGCCGGGCTTCGCATCCTTGTTGCCCACGGCCGCCTCGAAGGGGAGGAGCAGGCCGGTGTCGACCTGCACCACGGGGACGTCGGCGGCACGTGCGCCGTGGGGCGCGAGCGGCGTCCGCTTGCCGGTGAGGGGGTCGTAGGCGACGGCGTCGCCGATCACGTCCGGCGGGTCGGGCAGACGGTCAAACCCCTGCTTGGGGGTACCGAAGGTGAGCTTCGCCTGGGCGTCGAGGTCGGGGAGCGGCCACGGGAGCGCGAGGTGGACGGAGGCAACGCCGTCGAGTGCGAACGGGTCGGGGGCCGTGGCGGCGAAGTGGAGCGCGGCGTCGACTTCGGCGCCGACGCCGAAGGCGGTGGCGTGCAGGCCGCCCTCGGCGTACACGAAGCCGACGAGGAGCGGCGGCAGCGCGAATGAGGCCCCGAGGTCGTAGCCGAGCGTCGCCCACAGCTTCAACGCGAACGGCGGATGGGAGAAGCTCCAGTCGATGCCGGCAGCGGCCCCGTACGCGGCGGCGAGGCCGGGCAGGTGGAGCGGCCTCGAGCCGGCGACGGACGGCGTGAGGTCGAGCCCTTTCCCGCCGATCATCAGGTAGCCCGAGACGTCCAGCAGGTCGAGCGCGGTCGCCGAGATGCGCTTCTCCGGGGGCGCGCTCTGGCCCAGGTAGACGTGGAAGTCGCTCGGATGCTCGAGCTCGACGCCGATCTCCGCGGGGACGTGCGCCTTCACGAGGTCCCTGTCGCCCGCCTTGACGTCGAGCTCCGCGCGCAGGTCGGCGGTGAAGCGGTTTGCGTCGAAGTCGAGGGCCAGGATGGCGGCGAACGGCGCGCTGACGTCGCCGCCCCCCGCCCCGCCGGGCTTCGGCAGTGTCGGCGGCGGCGCGAAGAGGTTGCCCTTGCCGGTGAGCAGCACGGCCGGTCCGGGAAGCAGCAGGATGAGCCCTGCGGCGGCGTTCCACGACCGCCCTCCGTCCGGCTGCGAGCCGAGCGAGACGCCCGCTCCGAAGCCCCAGTGCCCCCGGGCAGGCGTCCATTTCTCGGCCGCGGTCGTGTACACCGGGTCCTGGTCGAGGAACCAGTGGCCGTAGGGGTCCTGGTCGTTCGGCGTGTCGGGTTTCGCGTTTTGCCCGTAGGTGAGGCCGATCCCGTAGAGCGACGTGCCGGACGTGCCGAGCGGCAGGCCGGGATGGAAGTCGGCGTCGAGCGTGAGCACGAGCGCCTGGAGGCCGTCCGTCTTCGACGTCGCCGAGAGCAGGCCGACCTCGAGGTCGAACAGGTAGCTCGTCTTCTGCATCTGCTCGGCGAGCGTCCCGGCGGTGCCGTTGCCGACGAGGAAGGCGCGCAGCTGGCCGCGGAGCGGCGGGCCCCAGTCGGTCGAGCCTCCGAGGGAGAACCGGTCGCCGCCGCGCTCGAGCGTCCCCTCCGCGTAGAGGACGTCGGGGACGAGCAGCACGACCGGCTGGTTCTTGCGCTCGACGTGCACGCTCACCTTCTTCCCGTCGTAGTCGAGCGCGACGACGTTCGGCAGTCCGCCGACGGCCGCATCGCCGGTGCCGGACGGGGCGACGCCGAGCTCGAGGCTCAGGTGGCCCTTCTCGGGGCGGCGCAGGCCGATCTCCGTGATCGTGACGACGCCGCCGAGGTCGATCGCGGCCGGGAGCGCGACGGACAGCCCCTGGTCGAGGGTCCAGGCGGTCGTCAGCGAGACGGGGTCGCCGAAGGTGACGGTGGCGCTCGCGCTCGAGGAGACGGTGAGCGCGACCGGGTGGCCGATCTCGGGCAGCTTGCGAAGCTCGAGACCGACGTCGAGCTCGAGATCGAGGTCGAGCTGCGGCCCCCGGCTGCCGGAGCGGA
>DATFMW010000505.1:0-4353 GCA_035266765.1 Gaiellaceae bacterium
CGGTCGCAGCCGGCGTGTGCAAGGCCAAAGCCGACCTGGTGTTGATCAGCGGCGATTCCGGCGGCACGGGTGCCTCGCCGCTGACCTCGATCAAGCACGCCGGCTCGCCGTGGGAGCCGGGGCTGGCCGAGACCCAGCAGACGCTGGTGGCCAACGCTCTGCGCGGCCGCGTTGCGGTGCAGGTCGACGGCGGCCTGCGGACGGGGCGCGACGTCGTCATCGGCGCGCTGCTGGGTGCCGACGAGTTCGGCTTCTCGACCGCGCCGCTGATCGCGTCGGGCTGCATCATGATGCGCGCCTGCCACCTGAACACGTGCCCGGTCGGGATCGCGACGCAGGATCCCGAGCTGCGGCGGCGCTTCACCGGCCAGCCCGAGCACGTCGTCAACTTCTTCTTCTTCGTCGCCGAGGAGGCGCGCCGGCTGATGGCACGTCTCGGCGTCGCCCGCTTCGAGGATCTCGTCGGCCGCGTCGACCTGCTCGACCCCGACGAGGCCGTCTCCGAGTGGCGCGCCCGCGGCGTCGACCTCTCGGCGCTCCTGCACCGGCCGGAGCAGCCCTCGGGCCGGTCGCTCCGCCGCACCGAGGCGCCGCCGCCCGCGCTCGAGGACGCGCTCGACTGGCGCCTGATCGAGGCGGCACGCCACGCGATCCACGGCGGCGTGCCGACCGAGGCGGAGTTCGAGATCGCGAACACGAACCGCACCGTCGGCGGACTCCTCTCCCATGCCGTCACGCGCGAGCACGGCGCAGCCGGGCTCCCCGAGGGGACGATCCGGTTCACGCTGCGCGGCTCCGCCGGCCAGTCGTTCGGCGCGTGGGTCACCCACGGGATCGAGCTGACGCTCGTCGGCGACGCGAACGACTACGTCGGCAAGGGCCTCTCCGGCGGCGTGCTCGCCCTGCGCCCGCCCGAGAACGCCGGCTTCGTCGCCGAGGAGAACGTGATCGCCGGCAACACCATCCTCTACGGAGCCACCGGCGGGCGCGCGTTCTTCCGCGGCCTCGCCGGCGAGCGCTTCGCCGTCCGCAACTCGGGCGCGTGCGCGGTCGTCGAGGGCGTCGGCGACCACGGCTGCGAGTACATGACCGGCGGCATCGCGGTCGTGCTCGGGCCGACGGGACGGAACTTCGCCGCCGGCATGAGCGGCGGCGTCGCGTACGTCCTCGACGAGGAGGCCGAGTTCTCGCGCCGCTGCAACCACGAGCTCGTCGGGCTCGAGCCGGTCGGCGAGGCCGACGCGCAGACGCTGCACGCGCTCGTCGCCGAGCACGAGCGGCGCACCGGCTCGACCGTGGCCGCGCGCCTGCTTGCCGACTGGGAGGGAACGGTGCAGCGGTTCGTGAAGGTGATGCCGCACGACTACCGGCGCGCGCTCGAGAGCGGCGCGGTCTCGACCGGCGGCGAGGGCTTCTTCACGCGCGAGACCGAGACCGAGGACGAGACCGAGACCGAAGGTGCGGCCGCGTAATGGGCGAGCTCGGCGCCTTCAAGAAGATCGCCCGCGCGGAGACGCCGGAGCGTGCGCCGGGCGAGCGCGTCCACGACCACCGCGAGTTCGTCAAGGTGCTGCCGCTCGTCGAGCTGCGCGAGCAGGGCGCCCGCTGCATGGAGTGCGGCGTCCCGTTCTGCCACAGCGGCTGCCCGCTCGGCAACCTGATCCCCGACTGGAACGACCTCGTCTACCGCGACCGCTTCGCGGATGCGATCGAGCAGCTGCACCGGACGAACAACTTCCCCGAGTTCACCGGGCGCCTCTGCCCCGCCCCCTGCGAGGCGGCGTGCGTGCTCGAGATCGACGAGGGCAACGCGGTCACGATCAAGCAGATCGAGCTCGCGATCGTCTCGCGCGCCTGGGACGAGGGCTGGATCGTGCCCCGGCCGCCCGCCAGGCGCAGCGGCCACACCGTCGCGGTCGTCGGCTCCGGGCCGAGCGGGCTCGCGTGCGCGCAGCAGCTGAACCGGGCCGGCCACCGCGTCACCGTCTTCGAGCGCGACGAGACGGCGGGCGGGTTGCTCCGCTTCGGCGTTCCGGACTTCAAGATCGAGAAGCACGTCGTCGAGCGGCGCGTCGACCAGCTGCGCGCCGAGGGCGTCGAGGTCCGCTGCGGCGTCGAGGTCGACCGGGCGGAGCAGCTCGAGGGCTTCGACGCAGTCGTGCTCACGACCGGCTCCCGCGTGCCGCGCGACCTGCCCGTGCCGGGGCGGGAGCTCGACGGCGTCCACTTCGCGATGGAGTACCTGTATGGGCAGAACCGCGCGGTCGCCGGCTCGGACGAGCCCGCGATCACGGCGGCCGGCAAGCACGTTGTCGTGATCGGCGGCGGCGATACCGGCGCCGACTGCGTGGCAAGCGCGCACCGCGAGGGCGCCGCCTCGGTGACGCAGATCGAGCTGCTCGGCGAGCCGCCCGCGCATCGCTCGGACGAGCTGACGCCGTGGCCGCTCTGGCCGGTGAAGATGCGCCGCTCGTACGCGATCAAGGAGGGCGGCGAGCAGATCTTCGCGCTCTCGACGACGGGGCTCTCCGGCGAGGGGCGCGTCGAGCGGATCCACTGGGTGCGCAACTCGGGCGCGCCGCCGTTCGAGGCCGTGCCCGGCACCGAGGAGGAGCATCCCGCCGACCTCGTGCTGCTCGCGATGGGCTTCGTCGGCCCCGAGGCTCCTCTCCTCGACGAGCTCGGCGTCGAGCGTGACCCGCGCGGCAACGCGGCGACGCGCGACTACGCGACCTCGGTCGCCGGCGTCTTCGCGGCCGGCGACGCGCGCCGCGGCCAGTCGCTGATCGTCTGGGCGATCGAGGAGGGCCGCCGCTGCGCGGCCGCCGTCGATGCCTGGCTCGCCGACGAGGATCCCGCCGGGGACTCCGGCGCCCGCTCGGCCCGCAGCGCCCGGGTCGGCTAGACGGCGAGCAGCCGCCGCACGGCGTGCAGCGAACGCTCGGCCGCCGCGAACGGCGGCCCCTCGACCGTGTCCTGCTCGACGACGAGCCACTCGGCGCCGGCGCGCACCGCGGCGAGCACGACGCGCTCGTAGCCGACGACGCCGTCGCCGACCGGGACGTCGGGGCCCTCGCGGCTCGCGTAGTCCTTCAGGTGGACGAGCGGGCAGCGGCCGGTCGTCCTCTCGAGCTCGGCGACCGGGTCGGCGCCCGCGTGCCAGACCCAGCCGAGATCGAGCTCGAGCCACAGCAGCTCGGGCGGCAGCTCGCGGAGCAGGTCGAGGAACGTCGCGCGGCCGAAACGGGAGACCGGCTTCAGCTCCGCGCCGTGGTTGTGGAAGCCGAACGAGAGACCCGCGCCGCCGACGGAGCGCGCGACCTGCTCGACCCGGCGGGCGGCCCTCCGGCTCGGCCGGATCCAGCTGAGCGCGATCCGGTCGGTGCCGAGGGTCGCGAGCTCGCGGGCGAGCTCGGGCAACCCGCTCTCGAGCGCCTCGAGTCCGGCGTGCCGTCCGATCGCGACGAGCCCCGCGTCGTCGAGCCAGCGCCGCACCTGCTCCGGCTCGTGGCCGTGCAGCTGGAAGAGCTCCACGCCCTCGTAGCCGAGGGCGCCGACGCGGCGGAGCGCCCCCTCGAGGTCGCGGTCGCACTCCGCGCGGATCGTGTAGAGCTGGAGGCCGACGCGGGCCACATCCGAGGAGCTCGGCGATTGCACCCCTATATATCTATATATATAGGGACAAGAAGCGCGGAAGCGATCGAGCCGGCTCCGGGGCAGTCAGGCCGATGTCCCGCCGGCGAAACCTGCCGTCCTTCGTGACCCGATCCGTCGCCGCGGTCGCGCTCGGAACACAGCTCCACCGCGCGCCCGACCTGCGCGGGCGCGCCCACCGCCTTCCCGCCCCCGCACAGCCGTCCGACCCGGACGCCGTTCCCGAGCAGGAAAGCGCACGGCCGCCCGCGAAGCGCGCGGCCGCGAAGCGGTGCGACGGGAACAGGAGTCCGTGTGAACGGCCCGCTGGGCCGTTCACACGGACTCCAGGCCAACGTAGTTCTCGGCGAGCGACCTGGCAGCGGCCTCGCTCGTCGTCACGTAGCGGAGCTGGGAGTGCTGGAGCCGCACGTCGAACGGGTCGGCGCCGGGCAGCGGGTGCAGCATCGTCGTCATCCACCAGGAGAAGTGCTCGGCCCGCCACACCCGGCGCAGCGCCTCGGTCGAGTACGCGTCGATGAGCGTCTCGTCCCCGCTCTCGTAGTAGCGGATGAGCGCCTCGCCGAGGAGCGCGACGTCGTGCGCGGCGAGGTTCAGTCCCTTCGCGCCGGTCGGCGGGACGATGTGCGCCGCGTCGCCGGCGAGGAAGAGGCGCCCGTGGCGCATCGGCTCGCAGACGTAGCTGCGCATCCCCGTGAC
>DATFMW010000506.1:0-3694 GCA_035266765.1 Gaiellaceae bacterium
CTGCAACGCCATGCTCGTGCAGCGCGGGACCGTTGACCGGCTCCGTGGCCGGGCCCTTACCTTCGTGATGAGCGCGACGTACATCGTCACCGGAGTCGGGAACGCGATCGCCGGGGCGGTCCTCCACATCAGCGGGCCGCGCTGGATCTGGGCCGGTGGCGCCGGTTGTCTCGCACTCGCCGCCGTGGCCGGCTACCTCCTTGCGCGCGGTGCTCCCGAGCACCCGCGGCGCGTCGGAGCCGAGCTCGCGCCGCCGGTCCCCGTCGTCGACTAGCTCGGGCACTACCATTCCCGCGGTGGCCGGCCGTCGTGACTGGACGCGTGAGACCCTCGCCGCCGGCGTCCGCGGCGGCGACCGGCGCGCCCTCGCGCGGGCGATCACGCTCGTCGAGAACGGCGACCCGCTCTCCTACGACATCGTCGCCGACCTGTACCCGGAGACCGGCGGGACGTACGCGGTCGGGGTGACCGGGCCGCCCGGCGTCGGCAAGTCGAGCCTCATCTCGGCCCTCGTCCGCCACGTGCGCGGCGACGGGACGACCGTCGGCGTCGTCTCGGTCGACCCGTCGAGCCCGTTCTCCGAGGGCGCGCTCCTCGGCGACCGGATCCGGCTCGTCGACCACTTTCTCGATCCAGGCGTCTACATCCGGTCGATGGGGACGCGCGGCCATCTCGGAGGGCTCGCGGAGGCGACGCTCCAGGCACTCCTCGTGCTCGACGCCGCCGGGAAGGACCTCGTCCTCCTCGAGACCGTCGGCACGGGCCAGAGCGAGATCGAGATCGTGGGCATCGCCGACACCGTCCTGCTCGTGCTGATGCCCGGTTCCGGCGACTCCGTGCAGGCGCTCAAGGCCGGGATCATGGAGATCCCGGACGTGATCGCGATCAACAAGATGGACAATCCGGCGGCGAAGACGATGCTGAACGAGGTGCGCTCGATCCTCGCGCTCGACGGCAGCCGCGAGTGGCAGCCGCCGATCGTGCTCACCGACGCGGTGCGCGGCGAGAACGTCCCCGAGCTATGGGAGCGCCTCTCCGAGCACCGGACCTTCCTCGAGGAGTCCGGGCGCCTCGAGGAGCGGCGGCGGGCGAACCTCGCGCGCGAGGTCTTCTCGGTCGCGTCGGGACGGGCGAAGCGGCATCTCGAGCTTGCGGTCGCCGGCGACCCCGAGCTGCGGCGTCTGCTCGACGAGGTGCAGCGCCGGGAGCTCGACCCGTTGAGCGCCGTACGCGAGATACTCGAGCGCGTGTTCCACATCAGCGATCGCGATGGCGCTCGGACTCCCTGAGATCGAGGAGGCCCGCGACCGGCTCGCCGGTGTCGCGCGCATCACGCCGGTCTACCGATCCGAGACGTTCTCGCGCCTCGTCGGGCGTGAGGTATGGCTGAAGGCGGAGAACGTCCAGCGGACGGGCTCGTTCAAGATCCGCGGCGCGTACAACCGGATCTCGCGGCTGTCCGAGCCGGAGCGTGCTGCGGGTGTCGTCGCTGCGAGCGCGGGCAACCACGGGCAGGCGGTCGCCTGGGCGGCGCGCGAGGTCGGTGCGCGGGCGCGCATCTTCATGCCCCAGGACGCGCCGATGGCGAAGGTGGAGGCAACGCGCAGCTACGGCGCCGACATCGAGCTGACCGGGCCGGCGCTGGAGAGCGCGCTCGAGGCGGCGCAGGCGTACGTGACCGAGCGCGGGGCGACGTTCGTCCACCCGTTCGAGGATGAGGTCGTGATCGCCGGGCAGGGGACGATCGGGCTCGAGCTGGCCGAGCAGGTCACCGACGTGAAGACGGTCGTGATCCCGATCGGCGGCGGTGGCCTCGCGTCCGGGATCGCGCTCGCGCTGCGGGCTCTGCGGCCCGGTCTGCGGATCGTCGGCGTGCGTGCGGCCGGGACGATGCCGGACGGTCAGGGCTTCACGATCGCAGACGGGATCGCGGTCAAGCATCCCGGCGAGCTGACCTCGGGCATCCTCGACTCCGTCCTGGACGAGGTCGTGAGCGTCACCGACGAGGAGATCAGCGAGGCGATCGTGCTCTTGCTGGAGCGGACGAAGCTCGTCGTCGAGGGGGCCGGGGCGGTCGGGATCGCCGCGCTCCTGGCGGGGAAGATCGCCGGCTCGGGGACGGTCGTGCCCGTGCTCTCGGGCGGGAACATCGACGCGTCGCTCCTGATCTCGGTGATGCGGCACGGGCTCGCGGTCGGCGGGCGGTTCCTCGTCGTGCGGACGCGCGTCGGCGACCGGCCGGGACATCTCGCGGCGCTCCTGACGCTGCTCGGCGAGGAGCGCGTCAACGTCGTCGAGGTGGAGCACCGGCGCGAGGCGGCCGACCTGCCGGTCGGCGAGACGGGCGTGGAGCTGACGTTGTTGACGCGCGATCGCGTCCACTGCGACGAGATCCTCGGCTCGCTCGAACGCCGCGGCTACCGCTGCGAGCGCGTCAGCTAGCCCTCCGTCGCTGACGGAGGACTAGGAGCTGTCGCTCGCGCGCCACGTGGCGACGCCGCCGTCGAGGATCGGGCGGGCGGTGATGCCGGCGGCCTGGAGGACGCTCGCGGCGACCGCGGCGCGCGGGCCCGTCTCGCACATCGTCACGACGGGCCGCCCGTCGAAGAGGCCGCTCTCCGCCGCGGCCAGTGCCAGGCGGTACGGAAGATGGCGGCTGCCGGCGACGGCGTCCCGGGCGCTCTCGTCGTCCTCGCGCACGTCGAGCAGCTCGATCGCGCCGGCCGCGTGCAGGCGCTCCGCCTCGGCGACTCCGATTGGCTCGAGCCGCTCCGCGCCGCCGCCGGGACACCAGCCGGCGAGCTCGAGGAGCCCGACCGCCGTGAGCGCCCGCGCGGCCTGCTGCGCCTCCGCCTCGTCGGTCGCGTCGATGACGAGCGGTCGCCGGGGCAGGACGAAGGCCGCCTTCGTGCCGAAGCTCGACCCGGAGACGGGCACGTTCACGGCGCCCGGCCGGTGCCCCTTGCCGAAGACTCGCGCGGGCCGCACATCGAGGACGACCGCGCCCTCCGGCACCGCCGCAAGCGGCCCGAGCGGCGGCGTCCCGCCGAGGAACGGGCCGCGGTTCAGCTCGACGATCGATTCCATGTTCGGGGGCCGTGGCGGCTGCGGCCCGGCCGCGGCGGCCAGGAAGTCCTCGTAGCCGCTCGTCAGGGCATGGTTGAAGCGCCGCTCGAAGCCGATCGTCGTCGACGCCTTCGAGGACATCGCGGCGCCGCAGAGCGAGCCGGCGACATGGCCCGGATAGACCTCGACGCCGTCGCCGAGCTCGACGAGCGCCCGCAGGCTGTGAAAGAGGCCCTCGGCGCCGTCGAGCGCCTCGACCGCGAGGTCGGGACGCGCCGCGTCGCCGACGAACAGGGAATCCCCGGTCAGGACGAGCCAGGGCTCGTCCCCGCGCGAACGGTCGATCACGGCGAACGCGCAATGCTCGGGCCGGTGGCCGGGCGTGTGCAGCGTGCGCAGGACGACGTCGCCGAGCGCGATCTCCGTTCCGTCGTCGAGCGGCTCGTGCGGGAACGCCGCCCCGGCCGCGACGTGGACGCGCACCGGCAGCCCGTGCTCGAGTGCGAGCCGGCCGTGCCCGGAGACGTGGTCGGCGTGGGTGTGGGTCTCGAGCACGCCGACGAGCCGCACTTCGTGCCGCGCGGCCTCGTCCAGATACTGCTCGATCGCGTAGGCGGGATCGACGACC
>DATFMW010000507.1:0-8028 GCA_035266765.1 Gaiellaceae bacterium
CTGCCGAGCCGGATCAGCTCGACCTGGAAGGTCGAGAACGTCGTCAGGGCACCGCAGAGTCCGGTGCCGAGGAGCGGACGTGGAAACGTCGAGGGGGAAAGTCGCTCCTGGAGCCGGGTGACGAAGTACCCGAGGAGCGCCGCCCCGACGACGTTGACGACGAAGGTCGCCCACGGCCAGCCGCCCCCGCCGGCCGGGAGCGCCCGGTCGAGCCCGGCCCGCGCGAGCGCGCCGGCAGCGCCCCCGGCGAAGATGGCCAGCACGAGCCAGCGCCGGACCGCCCGCGAGCGGCCCGGTCGGCGCGGGCTCAGCTCGCTCTCGATCTGCTCGACGGTCTGCGACAAGGCGCTTCGAAGTGGCGGACGACGCGGAGATTCGTCGGTCGCGGCACCGTGGCTCCCGCGCGCCCCTCGTCGCGACGGATGACTGTAGCGGGCGCCATCCGGGAGCCGTCCGGGCTGCATACTGCCGGGATATCGCACCGGGCAGGTGCGGAGCCCCGGCACAATGGGAGCATGGAGTCGCTCCAGGGACAGCTCCTGATCGCCTCCCCGGCCCTGCTCGATCCGAATTTCCGTCGTACGGTCGTGCTCGTGACCCAGCACGGCGAGGAGGGGGCCGCGGGACTCGTGCTCAACCGGCCGTCGCCGCTGCCGGTCTCCGAGGTCGTCGCTCAGCTCGATCCGCTCGTCGAGGGCGGCGAGCAGGTCTGGATCGGCGGTCCCGTGCAGCCCGACGCCGTGCTCGTGCTCGGCGAGTTCCTCGACCCGGCCGATGCAGCGGTGCCGCTCTTCGGCGCACTCGGCTTCCCGTCGCTCGACGAGCCGGAGGCGGTCGTGCCCGTGACGAGCCGGCGGCGCGTCTTTGCCGGCTACGCGGGCTGGGAGGCAGGTCAGCTCGAGGGCGAGCTCGCGCGGGAGGACTGGATCGTCGAGCCGTCGCTGCCGGACGACGCGTTCACGACCGACCCGGACGAGCTCTGGCGCGACGTCCTGCGGCGCAAGGGCGGCGTGTACGAGCTCGTCGCGCGGATGCCGGAGGATCCGTCGGTCAACTGAGGCGGAACGCCGACACGACGTCGGTGCGGATCGAGACCGTGCCGTCGTGGCCGTGCGCAAGCCGGCGGATCTCCTGTTCGATGCGCGTCTGGTCGCCCGGTGCGGCAGTGACGACGCCGCTCGTCGAGCCGGCCCACTCGACGAGAGCGTCGGCGCTCATCGTTCGCCGCTGGTGGAACGACCGTTCCTCGGGCGGCCCGAAGAGCGTCACGTCGTAGCAGTCGCGCCACGACGGGGCCCCGGCGGCCGGTGCCCGGTGCGCCTGGAGGAGCTCGTCCACGGCGGCGAGCAGCGGGTCGGTGTCGTCCCAGCGGTTCCAGAGCAGCCCGAAGCCGCCGCCGGGCCGGAGCACCCGGTGCATCTCGGCGAACGCCTCCTGCTGGCGGAACCAGTGGAACGCCTGGCCGACGGTGACCGCGTCCACGGAGCCCGGCGGCAGCGGGATCTCCTCGGCGACGCCGAAGCGCGCCTCGATGCCCGGCACGACGCGCGCGAGCACGCCGCGCATCTCGTCTCCGGGCTCGACGGCGACGACCTCGGCGCCGAGGGCGAGCACCTGGCGCGTGAGCTTGCCGGTGCCTGCGGCGAGGTCGAGCACCCTCGAGCCGGGACCGATCCCGAGCCGTTCCGCCACCCACTCGACCGCAGCGTCGGCATACGGCGGCCGCGCCCGCTCGTACTGCTCGGCCACGCCCTCGAAGCTGAAGCGGTAGCGGTCGTCAGACACGGCTCCCCTCCACGCGAGACGCCGGGCAGAGGTCGACGAGGACGCACTCGTCGCAGCGCGGGCGGCGGGCAGCGCAGACACGGCGGCCGTGCCAGATCATCAGGTGCGGGAAGCGTGCCCAGTCGTCGCGGGGGACGAGGCGGACGAGGCCGCGCTCGATCTTCACCGGATCCTCCTGGCGCGTGAGGCCGAGCCGCTGCGAGAGCCGGCGCACGTGCGTGTCGACGACGATCCCCTGGGCCTGGCCGAGCTCGGCCGAGACGACGTTCGCCGTCTTGCGGGCGACACCCGGAAGGCGGACGAGCTCGTCGAGCGTGTGCGGCACCTCGCCGTCGAACTCGTCGATCAGCATCCGCATCGTCCCGCGGACGGAGCGGGCCTTCTGGCGGTAGAAGCCGGTCGCGAAGACGTCGCGCTCGAGTTCTTCCGCCGGGACGGCGAGGTAGTCCTCGGGGCGCCGGTACTTCCGGAAGAGCTTCTCCGTGACGCGGTTGACGTTCACGTCGGTCGTCTGGGCGGACAGCATCACCGAGACGAGCAGCTCCAGCGGGTTGGCGAAGCGGAGCGCGATCGCGGCGTCGGCGTGCTCGACGGCGAGCCGCTCGACGATCGGCCGGATCCGTTCCTTCTTCGGGCCGACGCGGCGGCGCGCCTCCTTGACGAAGCTCCGGGGCATCGCCGCATGATCGCGGACACCGGAACGTGGCCGCAGGAGCCACGTCCGGTAACAGTTACCGGACGTGGCCCAACGAGACATGTCCGTCGACAGAGAGCCACGTCGCCGACGGCGTCTCGAGCTCGACACGCGCGGAATGGCCGTGGCTTTCCGGGACATGACCGGTAACAGATACCGGACGTGTCCCGAGAGGACGTGACCCCGGTGGCTACGCGGAGGCGAACGTCGGCTCGGCGGCGCCGCGATCGCCGCCGCGGAGGCGCGGACCTGCGCACACGAGGTCGAGCGCCGGGCACCCCGAGCACGCGAAATCGCTCGGCGTCGGCCGGAACTCGCCCGCGTGGATGCGCGCGATCGCGGCCGTGAGCTCCGCCTCGAGCTCCGGCACCTGCGCGGCGGTGAACGTGGTCGCCGCAACGGCGTCCGGCCGCTCGAGGAAGTGGTAGACGACCTCCACCTCCTCCGCCCCGGCCCGGAAGCACGCGAGCGCGTACACGAGCCGCTGCAGCCGGTAGTCGGCGTCGACGATCGCCTCCGGCGAGGCCGCGCCGAGCAGGTTCGTCTTGTAGTCGAGGACCAGGGCACGAGAGGTGAGGTCTTGCTCGAGCCCCGGCCGCACGGCGGCGGCTTCGCCGCCGCCGTTTGCAGCCTCGAGATGCAGCACGTCGATGTAGCCGTGCAGGAGCACCCCGTCGTGGGAGAACGTGAAGTGACGCTCCTTCGCGAGCGGCGAGAGCGCGGCGATGCGCGCCGCGAGCGGCGACTCGCAGTAGGACCCGACGAAGACGCGGATCCGCTCGAGCTCCTCCTCGCGCACCGCCGGATACCACGCGCGCACCCGCTCGACGTCCGGTAGCGCAGGCGCGGCGAGGTCGACCTGCTCGAGGAGCCTGTGCACCGCGTCGCCCACCTCGGTCGCGTGCAGCCCGCCCTCCCCCGGGCCCCGCCCGTCGTGGCGGCGCTCCGACATCCCGGCCACCCGTAGCGCGAAGTACTTGTACGAGCACTGCTCGAACGTCGAGAGCGCGGTGAAGGACAGGCGCCGCACGCGGTGGAGAGGCGGCTCCGAGGGCGCCACGAGCTGAGGCAGCGCGAGAGCCGGAGTCGGCGAGACGTCCTCGGGTGCGGCGAAGAGCGCGAGTTGCCCCGGCTCCGGCCCGGTCCCGACCTCCCCCTCGACGGCCGGCGCGGGCCAGTCCTCCGCGCGGTACCGATCGAGCCGCAGCAGCAGGCGCGCGTCGCCCCGCGCGATCTCGGCCGGCGCGTCGTCCGCCGTGCCGAGCTCGCCGTCCACGTCGAGCCGGTCGAGCACCCAGCCGATCGGTGTCGACGCCTCCACCTTGCGTTCCCGGTCGATCGAGCCGGAGACGATCAGACGCTCCTTCGCGCGCGTCATCGCGACGTAGTAGAGGCGGAGCCGCTCGGCGGCCTCCTCCTCGCGCCGCGCCTCCTTCACCGCCTCGTAGTCGAACGCGCCTCGGCGCTTCGTCGTCACGGGATCGGCGACGCGGAAGCCGAAGCGGCCGTCGGAGAGGGCGAGGATCTCGTCCGGCGAGGGCGGCGCCTTGTCGCGCCCCGCGTCGGCGACGATCACGACCTCGAACTCGAGCCCCTTCGCCGCGTGGATCGTGAGCAGCCGCACGGCATCGGCGCCCTCCTCCTCGGCGACCGCCTCCAGCTCGCGCGCGCCGACCGCCTCCTGCTCGGCGACGAACCGGACGAACCCCTCGACGTCGGGCCCACGCAGCTCCTCGTAGGAGCGCGCGAGCCGCGCGAGCTTGCGCATGTTCGCGTAGCGGCGGCGCCCGTCCCACTGCGCGAGCACGGCGAGGTCGTAGTCGTGCTCACCGACGATGCGTTCGCAGAGCAGCTCGAGCGAGAGGCGCGGCATCGCCGCGACGAGCCGGTCGAAGCGCTGCCGGAACGCCCGCAGCAGCCGCTCGTCGCGGGGCGCGAGCCCTGCCGGCGGCGTCCGCTCGATCCCGGTGAAGAGCGGCCGCCGCCCGGCCGCCCGGCGGACGAGCGCGAGCCCGTCGTTCGAGATGCCGACGAACGGCGACGCGAGCACGGCGAGGAGCGCCTCGTCGTCGTAGCGGTTGTGCAGGAGACGCAGGTAGGAGAGCAGGTCGACGACTTGCTGCTGACCGAAGTAGCCCTTGCCGGTAGCGCGGTACGTCGGCAGCCCGGCCTTCCGCAGCTCGTCCTCGTACCACTCCGCGTCGGTGCCGGCGGCGAAGAGCAGCACGATCTGGCCCGGTGTGGCGGCACCCGCGTCCACGAGCTCGCGCACGCGCCGCGCAACGGCGCGTGCCTCGGCCCGGCGCCAGTGCACGCCGGTCTCGGCGTAGCTCGCCTTGTCGGTGACGAGCAGCTCGACGGGGTGCCCGAACACCGGGTCGGGGAACTCGGCGGCGGCGGCGAGCTCCTGGAACTCCTCGCCGAAGTGCGCGCCGAAGAGCTCGTTTACCGCCGCGAGCACCTCGGGCCGCGAGCGGTAGTTTCGCGTCAGCGGCAGGAGCTGCTCGGCTGCGCCGCGCCGCTCCCGGAAGACGCCGACGTCGGCGTGCCGGAAGCCGTAGATCGACTGGAACTCGTCGCCGACGTAGAAGAGCTCAGTCCCGGCGCCGCGCAGCAGGTCGGCGAGGTCGGTCTGGAGCCGGTTCGTGTCCTGGAACTCGTCCACCATGATCGACCGGAACCGCAACTGCTCGCGATCACGGATCTCCTCGTGGTCGCGCAACAGGTCGCGCGCGACGAGCTGGAGGTCCTCGAAGTCGAGCGCCGACTCGCGCGCCTTCGCCTCGGCGTAGGCGGCCGCAAAGCCGGCGAGGAGCGCCTGGAGCAGGTCGCGGTCGCGGGTCGCCGCGGCGTCGAGCGCGGCCTGCTCGAGGGTGCGCCGGGCCTCCTCGTAGGACGCCGCCCGTTCGCCGGAACAGCGAAAGCCGCCCAGGTCCATCAGCCGGTCGGGACGCTCGTCGCGGGCGAGAAGCTCGAAGAGCTGGGCCGCGTTCCGCTGCTGGTTCTCGGTCGCCGCCGCGTCCTCGGCGAGGCAACGCGCCGCCTCGCGCGCGTCGGCGATCCGCTCGCCGAGCTCCGGATCGGGGCCGACGGCGAGATCGAGCTCGCGCCCGGCCGAGCGGAGCGTCTCGTAGACGCCGACGAGCATCCGCCGCAGCGCGTCGGCGCCGTAGGTGGCGAGCAGGCGCAGCCGGGCGGGATCGTCGTCGGCGCAGAATTCGGCGAGCGCCTGCCGGAACGCCTCACTGCGCAGCACGGCGCCCTGGTTGTCGTCGACCTCGCGGAAGCGCGGGTCGAGCCCGGCCGCAAACGGATAGGCGCGCAGGAGGCGCGAGCAGAAGCCGTGGATGGTCGAGATCCAGGCGCCGTCGAGCTCCCGTGCCAGGTCGGACCGGCCGCGCTCCGCGAGCGCCGCGCGGATCCGCGTACGCAGCTCGCCGGCCGCACGCCGCGTGTACGTGATCACGAGAATCGAGTCGACGTCGAGCCCGCGCTCGCACACGGCGCGCACGAACCGCTCGACGAGCACGGCCGTCTTGCCGGTGCCGGCGCCGGCGGAGACGAACACCTCCCCGGTCGCCTCGACGGCCGCGAGTTGCTGCTCGTTCACGGCCGGTTCTCCCGAGTCCCCCTGCCCGACGCGTGCGTGCGCATGCTCATGCACGCCTCACGCGGCACATCGGCCAGACGTCGCACCATGCGGGACACTCGCCGCCCTTCGGGTCGTGGCGCACGTCGCCCGCCCGGATCCGCTGCGCGAGCTCGCCGGCCTTCGCCCGCGCGTTCTCGACCGCGCCCCAGAACGCCTCTTCGTCGTAGTAGTCGTTCTTCGCGTAGCCAACAAGGGTCTCGGCGTCCGCGGCGCGCAGCAGCCCGCGCGCCTTCCGCTCGCCGGCGAGGGGCCGATAGAGGCCGCCGAGGGGCTCGAGGCCGACGAGGTCGCGCAGGACGAGCATGTAGAGCGGAATCTGGAGTCGCAGCTCGCTCTCGATCTCGCGCGCGGAGTGCGCGTGCTTGCCGGACTTGTAGTCCTGGACGATCCCGCGCGCGCCGAACGGGTCGACGTCGATCCGGTCGATCTTCCCGGAGAGCGTCAGCCCGTTGCCGAGGTCGAGCCCGCGCTGGAGCTCGGTGGCCGCGCGCTCGCCGCCGAACAGGACCTCGAACCGGCGCGGGACGAGCGGCAGCTCCGACTCGCACTCCTCCTGCACCACGGCCTCGAGGTCGCGCCAGAGCGTCTGATCGAGCTCGCGCGCCTGCATCTCGGTCATCTCCATGCGGACGCCGGCGAGCGCCTCGTCGAGGCACGCCCGCATCAGCGCGGTCGCCGCCTCGCAGTGGCCCGGCTCGAGCCGCTCGACGCCGAGCTCGGCCGGCACGCGGGAGAAGAACTTGTAGAGCGCGTTGTGCGCGACCGAGCCGCGGAGCTTCGCGTCCACCTCGGCGTCGATCGTCCGCGGGCCGAGGAAGCGCTCGAAGAACCAGGCCGACGAGCAGTCGGCGAACCGCTCGAGCTCGGTCACGTTGAACGTCGTCCGGTTGCCGAGCTGTTCGAGGACGAGCGGATGCTCGATCGCGGTCGGCCGGTCGAAGGCGCGCACGGCGCGCTCGAGGCGCCGCTCCCAGCCGTTCGCGAGCGCGACCCGCTCCGCCGTGGCGGCGTCGCCGGCCGCGAGCTCGGCGAGCGCGCGCAGGCGCTCGCGCTCGGTCGGTGCGCCCTCGAGCGGCCACGTCAGCGCCGACAGCGGCCGCCGGCGCGTCCAGCGGCGAACCTCGTCCGGGTCGAAGACGCCCCTGACCTCGTCCCAGAACGGGCTCGGCTCACGCGGGCTCCCGTCGTCGGTCGCCGCCTCGCGCACGAGGTAGAGCCGCTCCAGCGGGCGCGTGCAGGCAGTGTAGAAGAGGTAGCGGTCGCGGCTCACCGGGTCGGGCCGCTGCAGGCGGGCGCCGCGTTCGTCGAGCGTGCGGCGGGCGTCGTCGTCGAGGAACGGCGAGGCGTTGCCGCGCCGCGGCAGGCTTCCCTCCTCGAGGCCGAGCACGAAGACGACGTCGAAGCGGCGCGTTCGCGCGCGGAGCAGGTCGACGACGGCGACCCGGCCCGGCTCGTCGCCCCGCATCGGGCGGAGCGTCTCCCGTTCGAGCGCGGCGACGACCTCCTCGCGGGAGAGCTCGCCGGCGAGGTCGCGCCAGCGCTCCAGCTCGTCGAGAAGCCGCGTGACGCTCTCGTGGGCGCGGAGATCGAGGCTCGGCCCCTCCCCGACCGGCGGCCCCTCGACGCCGTACGCGCCGCGGAGCATCCGGGCCGCGAGGTCGCGGACCGCCTCGACCGGATCGGCGGCGGCGCGGACGTCGTCGAGCACCGGCAGCGGTGCGCCGCGCAGCCTCTCCGACTCCTCGACCACGCGCTCCGGCGTCTGGACGGCGCGGCCGCGCAGCCGTCCCTCGACGAAGTCGACGGCGCGCCGCTCGAGGCCGGAGAACGGCGAGCGCAGGAACGTGAACAGATCGTTGCGTGTCCCGATGAGCCACGCGAAGCGCAGGAGCGCCGC
>DATFMW010000508.1:0-2101 GCA_035266765.1 Gaiellaceae bacterium
CCCGCTCCGCGCGGTCGAGGGCGTCCGGCCGCCAGGGGGCGACTGCGAGCCACGTCTCGACCGCCTGCGCGTACGAGTGCGAGTCGACGGGCAGCGAGGCGGTCGTCGTCCCGCGCGGCGTCCCGTCCGCGAGGAAGAGCACCCGCTCCCAGAAGGCGACCCCCCGCTCGAGCCGCGGCACGACGCTGGGCGCCAGGCCGGCGCAGGCGGCGAGCGACTCCAGCACGTAGCCGGTGTGGAAGTTGTCGACCCACGCGTCGCGTGGGCGCTCCGAGTACGGCCACGAGCCGTCGGGCGCCTGCGCAGCGAGCGTCGTGTGCAGCGGTGCGACGGCCGCGGTCTCGAGCGCGGGCTCGTCGAGGACCCGTGCGGCGCGCACGAGCACCGAGCAGGCGAGCAGGTTCGCGTTGTGGATCAGGTCACGCTCCTCGCCGACGTAGCGGAAGTACGGGCTCGACCCGGGGGCGAGCAGAGCGCCTTCGAGGAACGCGGCGGCGCCGAGCACCGCGGCGTCGACGTCCGTGTCGCCGAGCAGCTCGCGCGCGTCGAGCAGCGCGTGCGCGACGAACGTCGTCGCGATCGCGTTGGGCTCCCCGCGCCGGTAGTGGAAGAAGCGGGTCTGGACGTCGAAGTGGTAGCCCCAGCCGCTGCCCGTCCGACACGGCTCCGCGGCGGCCACGAGCCACTCGACGAGCCGACGGGCAGCCGCTGCGGCGGACTCGTCCGCATGGGCGACGGCCAGGCGGGCGTAGGCGGACGCCGCCAGGGCGATGCCCTTCGCGTCGCGCTCCCGGGGGATGCGAAGCAGCGGACGGAGGTTGATCGGGGAGCCCTTCACGACCTGGGTGAGCACGCGCCGGCCCAGCGGCCGGCCGAGCGAGAGCGCCCCCGCGAACGGACTGTTGAGCGCGTCGTACGGATCCCAGCCGACCCAGTCGCACCGCTCACCCCAGGCGCGGATGGCGTCGACCGCGCCGTCGATGTCAGCCGACGAGCGCAAGCGGGGGAGCCTCGACTGCCACGCGTTCGCCGCCCGCCGCAAACGAGCGGTCGACCGCCTCGATCATGCGGACGACCTCGACGGCGAGCGCCGACGAGCTGACGGACGGCACGCCGGTGCGGATGGAGTCGCGGAAGCTCTGCATCTCGAGATAGAGCGGCTCCGCGACCTCGATCCGCGGCGAGACGATGTCGCCGGTGCGGTAGCTCAGGTGATACGAGCCGAAGCTCGTCGGATCGTCGAGCTGGACGCCGGCGTCGAAGATGCGCACCGGCTCGAGGCTCGTGTCGTCGTAGACGACCATCCGGTCCGACCCCACGACGGTCGTTCGGCGCAGCTTGCTCGGCGCGAGCCACGAGAGCTCGACGTGGCCGATCACGCCCGACGGGAACTCGAGGTTGACGAACGCGACGTCGGGGTTCGCGGGGAACACGCAGCCGCGGCACACGGCGCTGACGTGCGTCGGGGTCTCGTCGAGCCAGTAGCGCAGGATCGAGAAGTCGTGCGGGCCGAGGTCCCAGAGGACGCTCACGTCGCGCTGGTGGATGCCGAGGTTGACCCGGCTCATGGAGACGAAGTAGACGTCCCCGACGGCCCCGGACCGGATCAGCTCGCGGACGGCGTTCACCGGCGGGCTGTAGAGAAACGTGTGCCCGACCATGAGCGCGAGTCCGCGCCGGATCGCCAGGTCGTGCAGCTCCTCCGCCTCGGCGAGCGACGGCGCGATCGGCTTCTCGACGAACACGTGCTTGCCGGCCTGGAGCGCGTCGCGCACGAGGTCGGCGTGGGTGCCGACGGCGGTCGCGATCACGACGGCATCGACGGAGTGGTCGGCCAGCACGTCCTCGTAGGAGGAGGTCTGCCGGACGGCGGGGAACCGGCGCCCGACCTTCGCGACGGCGTCGTCGCGCAGATCGCAGATCGCCGCCACCTCGACCTCCGGCACCTCGTGCAGGTTGCGGACGAGGTTCGGGCCCCAGTATCCGAGGCCCACGACCGCGACGCGCAGCGGCCGCGCCGGCCGTCCGTTGACGTGCGTGCTCATGCCGTCCCCTTTCGTGTCAGTACATGCCGGACCGTCCGCAGCAGCAGGTTCAAGTC
>DATFMW010000509.1:0-3357 GCA_035266765.1 Gaiellaceae bacterium
GATCACGGGCAGCCGTAGGCGAACCCCGTCGAGCAGGACGCGCATCCCCGCCGTGCCGCGCGCGCTGGCGAGAGTCAGGTGCACCCCGGCGTCGACCAGCCGGTTGATGCCGTCCAGCGCGAAGTCGCTGAGCGTCGCATCGGAGCGCAGGAGAGTCCCGTCGAGATCGCAGACGTATAGGGCTGAGCCGGGTTCCACGCGTATCGCTCACCGTATCCGCTGTCGCTGCGGCCACTGTGCTCGCTGCGGACTGAGAGATGATCCGCTCATCGACCCGCGCCACCCACCCAAGACATCCTTCCCCGACGAGCCGATCCGGCTATCTGCGTATGACGCGTCCTGGCCGGCTCGATTCGAGGGGGAGAAGGCGGCGCTGGAGGATGCGATCGGGGATTGGGTCGTCGGCGGTGTCCACCACGTCGGCAGCACCGCAGTGCCGGGGATGGAGGCCAAGCCGATCATCGACATCCTGGCCGGGGTGCGCAGCCTCGAGGAGTCGCGCTCCTGTCTCGAGCCGCTCGCGCAGCTCGAATATCTGTACGCGCCGTACCTGCCGGAGGAGATGCACTGGTTCTGCAAGCCGCACCCGAGTCGGCGCACGCACCATCTCCACCTCGTCCCCGTCGGCTCTCGGCGCTACGCGGACGAGCTGGCCTTCCGCGACCGCCTGCGAGAGGACCCGCAGATCGCCGCCGAGTACCTCACCTTGAAGCGCGACCTCGCGCGGCGATTCGCGAACGATCGCGAGGCCTACACGGAGGCGAAGTCGGACTTCGTCAACCGCGTCCTCGGCAGCGCCGCCTGACGTATGCTCGCCGCTTGACCGGCCGGGGATTCAGCGTGCGTCGATGTCGAGCGGCCGATGTCGCGGCCGTCCTGGATCTGTGGGCGCAGGGTCGAAGCGAGCACGCGAGCACTCCCGACCGCCTCGATGACGTCGAGCGGCTGATCGGGGCCGAGTCCCCGGCGGCGCTGCTTGTCGCCGAGCGGGACGGCGAGGTCGTCGGCGCCCTGATCGCCGGGTGGGACGGGTGGCGGGGGAACATGTACCGGCTCGCCGTCCGCGACGGACATCGGCGGGAGGGCATCGGGCTCGCCCTGACCCGGGCGGGAGAGAACTACCTACGGCAGCGCGGCGTGCGTCGCGTAACCGCCCTGGTCGCCTTCGACGACGAGATGGCGGGTGGGTTCTGGGCGGCGGCCGGCTATCCGGCCGACCGCGAGATCGGCCGGCGGGTCCGGAATCTGTAGGTCGGCTATCCGAGCAGCCGCTCGACCACGAGCACGTCTCGCCAGGCACCGTCGAGCCGGCCGTGGCGACGGTGCAGGCCGACGGAGTCGAAGCCGCAGCGTTCGGTCAACTTGATGCTCGCGACGTTGTCGGTGAAGAGCTTGCCGATCATCTTGTGGAAGCCGCGCTCTTGGGCCGCGGAGGCGAGCGCTTCGGCCAGCAGCGTGCCGAGCCCCTGACCGCGGGCCGGCGGCGCCACGTAGACGCTCGCCTCGCCGATCCCCGCGTAGTACTCGCGGGTGCTGTAGGGGGCGAGTCCCGCCCAGCCCGCGATGCCCTCGCCCGCGCCGCAGACGAGCAGCGGGAATCGCGAGTCCTCGATCCGCGGCTGAAAATCCTCTGTCGATCGCAGCGCCGTCTCAAACGTCGAGCCCCGCTCCTCGATCGCGGCGTTGTAGATCTCGCATATCGCCCCGGCGTCTTTCGGCGAAGCACTGCGCACCGTGGCCCCCGTGTTCATTCCCGCATTCTCGCCACCTGCCGGCCGGCGGGCAATGGCCACGGGGCCAAAACGGCCTATCCGTTCGCGAGAGACTCCCTACCGACGCTCGGCTTCCCACACGATCACGGCGGGAACGTCGGTGAGCGCGTCCTCGAAGGCCTCCACCCGGTGCTTCTTCGCACGGGCCTTGGCTTGCTCGGCGCTCAGCCGGGGTTCGATGCAGCGGCGGACCATGAGGCCGGCGGCGGCGAATGCCGCGATGTAGTCGCCGTGCAGGTGCGGGTACTCGGGGATCATCGAGCGTCGCCCATCCGCATCGACGAACACGGCCCGCCAGCCGAGGATCGCCGTGGCGAACGGGTGCGGGTTGGAGACGATCAGCCGTCCACCCGGCTTCAGAACGCGGCCGAGCTCCATGATCGCCGGGCCGAGCTCGGACAGATGGCTGAGCGCGAGCGCGCAGACCGCGCCCGCCACCTCGCCGTCGGTGAGCGGCAGCGCGGTGAGCTCGCCGAGACGGAGGTCGGCGTCGGAAAGCTTGGCCGCAGCGCGATCCAGCATTGCCTGACTTCCGTCGACGCCGATCACCGGTCGGCCCCGACCGCACAGGTAGGCGACGTGACGGCCCGTGCCGCACGCGGCGTCGAGGACGGATCCCGCTGGCAGCTCGTCGAGCAGTTCTCGAACGACCGGCTCCTCGGCCGCGATCGTGTCGTTGCCGGGCTCGTCGTAATCCTCCGCCCACTGGGCATAGCCGGCGTCGACATCCGCCTCGGGCAGGTCACGTCGCTCCGAGTAGGGCGGCTCGTCGAGCCGCGAGAGGATCTCCCGAATCTCCTCGGTGCGGGCTTCGACGCCGTCGAAGGAACGCCGCGCCCCTGCACGCAACAGCGCCAGGCCCTCGACGCCGAGAAGGTAGTGGCCCTGCTTGAGTCCTTCTGCCATCGGTCGAACCGCCGCGATCAGCTCGGTGTCGCCGGCATGTTGCGCTTGCCGTAGAAGACGACGAAGCTCTGGGTGAAGCCGTGGCGCTCGTAGAAGCGGTGGGAGTCGACGTTGGTCTTCGCGGCGGTGATGGCGAGGTCCTCGACGCCGATCCCGGCGAGGCGCTGCCACACCGCCTCCAGCAGCGCGGCGCCTACGCCGTCGCCGCGACGCTCGGGTAGGACGGAGAGCGTCTCCAGCTCGGCGAGCCGGTCGCCGGTCTGCCAGGCCGCGTAGCCGGAGCCGACGGTGACGAAGGCGTAGCCGATCGGGCGATCCCCGTCCTCTGCGACGACGAAGAAGGTCTCGGCGTCTTCGAGCCAGCGCTCGTACTTGGCCCGCCGGCGCCGCCAGGAGTCCGCCAGCCCGCGCTTCGGAGCGCTGCCGCCGAGGTTCGGAACAAGGCCGGAGTGGTGCTCCTGGAGCGCATCCCAGAGCGGCTCGATCGCATGAAGTTGATCCGCGTCATCCGCGTAGCGCAGGGTGATCTCCGACTGCGACGACTCCATGCCACCGCAGTCAAACAGGATTCCGCCCGAGGCAGTAGGCGCCCCTGCTCCACATGACGGATCGGGCCCTTACTCCTGGCTCGCCGTGGCCAAGCTGGCCACTGCCTGCTGTGCGTCGGGCAGGCTGCGGG
>DATFMW010000510.1:0-2002 GCA_035266765.1 Gaiellaceae bacterium
GACCGCCCGCGGCGGGCTGGACATGCGTTCCAGCCGGCCGGTGAACTCGACCGGGTTCCAGTTGGCGAACGGGCAACGAGCCATCCTCGACTCCTCGGCAGGATGGTCGACCACGTCGCGAGAGCTGTCAATAGTCGGCACCGGGCCGGCGCCGAGTCAGGTCACGTTCTAGAGCGCCGCTCGCAGGCGTCTCGACGGCCGCGGGCCAGGCGCGAGCCCGGCTGCGTATCCGTTCAGCGCGACCCCGATCGGGTCCATTCCGGGCGGCTCGACGACGAAGAACCGGTCGGCGGCGCGGACGACCGTCTCGCCGGCGGCGTGGTCGGGCACGACGACGAACTGCTCGGGCCGCTGTCGGTGGGCCTGTGCGACGACGGGGAAGGTCGCCCGGCACTCCGGCCGGGCGCACTCGCACCGAAGCTCCGCCAGGAAGCCGCGGCTCTTGTGGTTCCTCGCGCGCCGCGCGTCCCGCAGGTTCGACGTGGCGCGCGAGACCGTCGCCTCACTGGCGCGGAGCAGCAGATCCTGGCGCGTGTCGGTGCGTTGCGCCATCAGCGTCTGCGCGTGCGGTGCCGGAACGCGACGGCCGTCGCGGTCCCGAGCGGCCGGCCGATGGCGGCGTCGGGGGTCACCGCGGACGACTGCTCCGGGCGCCGGCTCTCGATGGCGGCTGGGTATGAGGTCGCAGACATGAGGCCACTCCCTAGAAGGTTGGTGTCGTGGCGGCCGCCGGCTCGACGAGGTGCGCGAGGTCGAGTGGAGCACGGACCAGGTAGCTGCGTCCCCCGTAGAGGACGGTGGTGGACGGGAGCCGGGTCGACTCGAGCCAGCGGTCGACGAGCGAGAGCAACTCGATCACCCATCCGGCTCCGGCCGGCGGCTGCAGCCGGACGGTCAGGCTGGAGCCGGAGACGACCTCGGCCGGGAACAGGGGGGAGGCGTATTCGAGCAGGAGGGCGGCGCGCTCGGTGTCGGGCACGACGACGTCGACGCGGTGGAGTCCCTCCGAGGTCCAGGCCGGGCGCGCACGGCGGACGGCGGGCAGGCGCTTCAGCCTGCGTGTGAGCAACGGCAAGGCGGATATGTCGATCATGTCCCCTCCGATGGTCGAGGCTCTGACCGCCGGCCATGCATACCCGGCCGGCTGCTATCTGCGCCAACCCGCAACGCCTGTGGGAGGACATTTCACCGGGTCACGTGTCTTGAGACCCGGCGGGCGTTCGGCAGCGCCGATCAATGCGGTGCTGCCAGACCCGTAAAGCTATCACGTTCACGCGGCCTGCGCGGAGTTCGTTGGGCGACTAACATTTCGTCAACAGGTGGAATCCGAGCTTCGACATCTCCGCGTTCTGATCGCGAACGAGAAGCGCGACCGACTCGAGCTGCTCGCCAAGGTCGTGCTCGGGCTCGGGCACGACGTGATCGCTCGCGAGATCGACGTCAAGGAAGTGGGTGCGGTCACCGCCAGGGAGCACCCGGACGTCGCGCTCGTCGGGCTCGGCGACAGCTCGGCGCACGCCGTCGAGCTGATCTCCAAGATCGTCCGCGAGGCCTCCTGCCCGGTGATCGCGATCCTCCACGCCGACGATCCCACCTACGTCCGCGAGGCTGCCAAGCGCGGCGTGTTCGCCTACATCGTCGACGGCAGCCGGGAAGAGCTGCAGAGCGCGATCGACATCACGCTCCAGCGCTTCCGCGAGTACCAGAGCCTCCAGGGGGCCTTCGGGCGCCGCGCCCTGATCGAGCAGGCCAAGGGCATCCTCATGGCCCGGCATTCGATCAGCGCCGAGCGGGCGTTCGAGATGCTGCGCGACCACTCCCAGCACAACGGCCGCAAGCTCAGCGACATCGCCGCCGCGGTCGTCGAGAGCCACCTGCTCCTCCTGCCGCCGGCGTCGCAGCTCCCGGCGACGCCGGCGGCAACGGTTTCGTAGCGGCCTAGAGCCGGCCTCCGCCGGCGCGGCCGGCCGGTAGCCGGCTCACGTCGAGCTTGCAGGGATGC
>DATFMW010000511.1:0-7497 GCA_035266765.1 Gaiellaceae bacterium
GGCGCCTACCAGCTCGGCTACACCGAGACCGCCCCGCACGCCGCCGTGAACGAGTCGGTCGAGCTCGTCCGCCGGGCGCGCCTCGAGCGGGCGGTCGCGTTCACGAATGCGATCATGCGCCGTCTCGCCGAGGGGATGCGCCCGCTCCTCGACGCGCTCCCGGATGGGGCGCTGAAGGAGTCGTACCCGGACTGGATCTGGGACGTGTTCGTCCGCGACCTCGGGCAGGCCGACGCGCTCGCGCTGCTGCGTGCAATGAACGAGCCGCTCGAGACGGTCGTCCGGCTCGTCTCCGGCGAGCCGTCGCTCGGCGCCGAGCCCACCGACGTTCCGGGTGCCTACCGGGTCGCGCGCGTGGACGAGCTCGCCGTCGCCGACGGCCGCATCTGGCCGCAGAGCCGCGGCTCCCAGCTCGCGGGCCTCGTCGTCGGCTCGCAGGACGGCGAGCGTGTGCTCGACCTGTGCGCTGCGCCCGGTGGCAAGACCGGGCAGCTGCACGGGGCCGTGACCGCGGTCGAGCTCGACCCGAACCGGGCGAGCGAGTTGCGCGAGAACCTGCGCACGCTCGGCCGCGAGGACGTGACGGTCGTCGAGGCGGACGGCGCCGCGCTCCCGCCGGAGCTCGTGGGCTTCGACCGGGCACTCGTCGACGCGCCGTGCTCGGGCACCGGGGTGCTCGCGCAACGGCCCGACCTACGCTGGCGCGCGCGCCCGCTGCCGGAGCTCCAGCTCGCACTGCTCCGCTCGGCCGCCGAGCGCGTCCGCCCGGGCGGCACGATCGTCTACTCGGTCTGTGCCGTGAACGCGGACGAGAACGAGGCGGTCGTCGACGCGACCGGCCTACGCGTCCTGCCGCTCGGGGAGGAGTGGCCCGCGTTCCGGCATCCGCGCCGGCCCGAGTTCCTGCTCACGCTGCCCCACGTGCACGGCACGAGCGGCTTCTTCGTCGCCCGCCTCGCCCGCGACTGACGTCTCCCTCCGAGCCGGCTCCGGTGCCGGGCACCGGACGATGCCCGCGGCGGATCACGACCTCCGGCCGTGCTGCGGCGTACGATCCGCGGGGGCATGGCCTGGCGAGACTGGATCCGGACGATAGAGATCGAGCCGTCCCTCTACGCGGCGGACTTCGCGCACCTCGGCGACCAGGTCGACGTGCTCCTGCGCGCCGGCGCCCGCGTCTTCCACTTCGACGTCGGCGACGGGCACTTCGTCGAGCCCGTCACGATCGGCCCCGTCGTCCTCCGGGCGGTCGCGGCGCTCGTGCACGCGGCGGACGGGGCGATGGACTGCCACCTGATGGTCGACAACCCGATCCGGCACTTCCCGCAGATCGCCCAAGCCGGCGGGGACAGCGTCACCTTCCACTACGAGGTCACCGACGACGTGCCGGGCACGATCGCGGCTGCGCGCGAGCACGGGCTTCAGGTCGGCGTCGCGTTCAACCCCGAGAGTGAGCCCGAGGATGTCGCCGCCGTTGCGGGCGACGCCGACCTCGTCCTCTGCATGAGCATCCATCCGGGCTACAGCGGCCAGCAGTTCATGCTCGAGGCGCTCGACCGGATCGCCCGCCTTCGCGCGGCGCTGCCGGACGGCGTCCACGTCCAGGTCGACGGCGGGGTCGACAACGACAACGTCCGCTCGGTCTACGACGCAGGCGCGACCCTGATCGTCGCCGGCTCCGCGATCTTCCACCGCGAGGACCTGCCGCGCTCCTACCGGCGCTTCGTCCAAGCCCTCGTATGACGCCCTCGGAAGCGGGCTGGTTCGAGCGGGCGCTCGAGCTCGCAGAGCGGGGGCGTGGGAAGGTCGGCGACCATCCGCTCGTCGGCGCCGTGCTCGTCCGCGCCGGCGAGGTGGTCGGCGAGGGCTGGTACTCCTACGATGCCGTCCGTCACGCCGAGGTCGTCGCGCTCGAGCAGGCGGGCGACCGGGCACGCGGCGCCACCCTCTACGTGACGCTCGAGCCGTGCTCCCACCACGGCCGGACGCCGCCGTGCGCGGACGCCGTGGTCGCGGCGGGAGTCGTGCGCGCCGTCGTCGGCGCCCTCGACCCGAACCCGAAGGTGGACGGGCAGGGTGTCGCCCGTCTGCGCGAGGCCGGCGTCGAGGTGGAGCTCCTCGACAGCTTCGAGGCGCGCCGCCAGAACGAGGCCTGGCGGACCTGGAAGGCGCTCGGCCGGCCGTTCGTCACCTACAAGGTCGCGGCGTCCCTCGACGGACACGTCACCGTTCCCGGTCGCCGCTGGGTCTCCGGCGAGCAGTCTCGCCGCCTCGTGCACGAGCTGCGCGCCGCCTCGGACGCCGTGGCCGTCGGCATGGGCACCGTGCGTGCCGACGCGCCCCGCCTCGACGCCCGCGGCGTCGAGGCGGCACGGCAGCCGCGTCGGCTCGCCTTCGGCCGCGGACCGCTCCCTGCCGGCTCCGAGCTCGAGCTCCGCAGCGGCCTGCTCGCGGACGAGCTCGCCGCGCTCGCCGTCGAAGGCGTGCAGTCGCTCCTGCTCGAGGGCGGACCGACGCTCGCGACGGCGTTTCTCGCGGCGGGTCTCGTCGACAAGCTGCTCGTCTTCTGCGCACCCGTGCTTGCGGGCGAGGGCCCTCGCCTCCTCGGTGAGCTCGCCGCGCCCGTCGAGCTCACCCGGCTGCAGGCGACGCCGGTCGGCGAAGACGTTCTGCTCGAGGCGTACGTCCACGAGCCCTGAGCGAAGCGAAGGAAGGGGGCGGCCGAAGCCGCCCCCGTATGCCCGCAGGGAGTCGCTGCTGCGGACAGTCCGTCCGGCTTCCCGAACGCCGTGTCTTCGCGAGGCGCAACCCCTTCCGCGTTCTCACACAGGGTGCCGCGTGGCCGGTGCGGTGTCTGTAGGGGCGGCCGCTGAACCGCCTACGGGAAACCCGCACGGGTAGCGTGTGCACATGTTCACGGGGATCGTGCGGGAACAGGGCAAGGTCGCCTCGATCGACGGCGGCACGGGCGGGATCCGGCTCGTCGTCGAGGCGCCGGAGACCGCCGCGGCGGCCGCGCTGGGCGACTCGGTCGCGGTCGGCGGCGTCTGCCTCACGGTCGTCGCGGCGGGCGAGGGGCGCCTCTCGTTCGACGCCGTCCCCGAGACGCTCTCGCGCACGGCGCTCTCGCGGCTCGAGCCCGGCGGCACCGTGAATCTCGAGCCGGCGCTCCGGGCCGGCGAGCCGCTCGGCGGCCACATCGTCCAGGGGCACGTCGACGGCGTCGGCACCGTCCGCTCGGCCGAGCCGGAGGGCGAGGGCGCGCGCGTCTGGGTCGACGCGCCCGCCGCGGTGCTGCGCTACTGCATCGAGAAGGGCTCCGTCACCGTCGACGGGGTCTCGCTCACCGTCGCGGCGCTCGACGACGACGGCTTCGCGGTCGCGCTCGTCCCGCACACGCTCGCGGTGACGACGCTCGGCGCGCTCGCCGCCGGCGACCCGGTGAACCTCGAGGTGGACGTGCTCGCGAAGTACGTCGAGCGGCTGCTCGCGCCGACGCAGCCGTAGGGTCGTCTACGCTGGAACCGTGGGCACTGTGACCCAGCAGACGCCGTTCGCCACCATCGAGGAGGCGATCGACGACGTCCGCAACGGCAAGATCGTCGTCGTCGTCGACGATCCCGACCGGGAGAACGAAGGCGACCTCGTGATCGCGGCGCAGTTCGCGACGCCCGAGGCGATCAACTTCATGGCCACGCACGCGCGGGGGCTGATCTGCCTCTGTCTCACCGAGGAGCGCTGCGACCAGCTCAACCTGCCGCCCATGACCCAGCACAACGAAGCGCGGCTCGGCACCGCGTTCACCGTCTCGGTCGAGGCCCGCGAGGGCGTCACCACCGGCATCTCCGCCGCCGACCGCGCGCACACGATCCAGGTCGCGATCGACCCGGGCTCGTCCCCGCAGGACCTCGTCCAGCCCGGCCACGTGTTCCCGCTGCGCGCCCGCGACGGCGGCGTCCTGCGCCGCTCCGGCCAGACCGAGGCGTCCGTCGACCTCGCGCATCTCGCCGGGCTGATCCCGGCCGGCGTCGTCTGCGAGATCATGAACGAGGACGGGACGATGGCCCGCGTCCCCGACCTCGTCCCGTACTGCGAGCGGCACGGCCTGAAGATGGTCACGGTCGCCGACCTGATCGAGTACCGCCGCCGCACCGAGAAGCTCGTGGTGCGCGACGTGACCGTGCGCCTGCCCACCGAGTACGGCGAGTTCGCGGCGATGGCGTTCCGCGAGACCCTGACCGGCAAGCATCACGTCGCGCTCGTCCACGGCGACATCGACGGGGCCGCCGACGTGCTCGTCCGCGTCCACTCCGAGTGCCTCACCGGCGACGTCTTCCACTCGCTGCGCTGCGACTGCGGCGAGCAGCTCGACGCGGCCCTCCGCGCGATCGCCGGTGAGGGCAGCGGCGTTCTCCTCTACATGGCCCAGGAGGGGCGCGGGATCGGGCTCCTGAACAAGCTGCGCGCGTACGAGCTCCAGGAGCAGGGCCTCGACACGGTCGACGCGAACCTCGCCCTCGGCTTCGCCGCCGACGAGCGCGAGTGGGGGATCGGGAACCAGATCCTCGCCGACCTCGGGCTCACCACGATCCGGCTGCTCACGAACAACCCGAAGAAGGTCTCGGGCCTCGAGGCGTACGGCCTGAAGGTGACCGAGCAGGTGCCGATCGAGGCGACCCCCCGGCCGGAGAACCTGCGCTATCTGACCGCCAAGCGGGATAAGCTCGGCCACAAGCTGCACCATCAGGATCTGAAATTCGACGCGGAGGGCGAGTGAGCAGGGTTCCCTGGCCGGACGGTCCGGCCGACACGGAGCAGGAGAGTGAGACGCCCGACGAGGGCGTTTCTGCGGCTGAGGGCCTGCCGGCGGCCGAAGCGGCACCCGCGGACGGCAACGAGGACACCGACGAGCGCGCGGGCGCAGCGGACGGCGACGAGCCGGCGGAGCTGCCCCACGGCCATGCGCCCGGTGAGCTCGAGTTCCCGGTGGGCGTCACCGTGCTCCAGGCCATCCCGGCAGCCGGAGGCCGAGGCGTTGGGATCGTCGCGTCCCGCTTCAACGGCGACGTCACGAACCGGTTGATCGCGTCGGCGATGGAGGAGCTCGACCGGCTCGGCGTCCGTCGTGAGCTCGTCACCGTGATGAGCGTGCCCGGCGCGTTCGAGCTGCCGCTCGGCGCGATGGCGCTCGCGAAGACGCGCCGGTACGCGTGCATCGTCGCGCTCGGCTGCGTCATCCGCGGCGAGACCGCGCACTTCGACTACGTCGCCGGCGAGGCCGCCTCGGGGCTCCAGCTCGCCGGGCTCGAGACCGGCGTCCCCGTCTCGTTCGGCCTGCTCACGGTGGACACGCTCGAGCAGGCGTTCGCGCGGGCCGGCAAGGGAGCCGAGTCCGTCCGCGCCGCGCTCGAGATGGCCGACATCTTCGGCCAGTTGCGGGCGCACGCGAAGGCCGCCACCTAGCTTTCGCTACACTCCGCCGCCGATGTCCAAGGTCTGCTCGGTCTGTGGCAAGAAGCCCGGCTTCGGGAATCACCGGAGCCATTCGATGGTGGCGACGAAGCGCCGCTTCAACCCGAACCTGCAGCGCGTCCGGATGCTCCTGGACGGCAAGGCGATGCGCGCGTACGTCTGCACTCGCTGCCTCAAGGCCGGCAAGGTCACCAAGGCCATCTAGGTCGCGTTCGGGAAGCTCGGCTTTCCGAACGGTCGCTGACGGAACGAACGCTGCGCGACGAGAGCGCGGTCTCGTCGCGCAGCGTGTTCTGTGCTAGCGCAGGCTGACCTTTTCGGAGAGCACGCGTACCGTGGAGACGCCGGCGAGCGGGTTCCCGCCCGGCCGCGTCGCGCGGACGAGGATCACGAGAATCTGCTGGCGGCCCGGATTCGCCGGGAAGCCGCCCGTGATCGTGAAGGTGGCCTTCGCCCAGCCGTCGCCGCCCGTGATCGTCTGCACGACGCCTACCTGGTTGTACGGGATCGCGGTCGTCCAGATCTGCGCACCGCTGACCGAGCAGCCGGAGGTGACCTCGGAGACGTGGATCCGTGCGGTGAAGGCGCGTGTTGCCTTCGTCACCACCGGCGGACTGAAGCTCCAGCGGTCGATCAGCATCCGTGCCGGCGGCGTGAGCGACGTGGCCGCGCAACTGCCACCCTTCTGCGGCGGAGGCGTCGGCGCCGGCGTTGTCGTCGTGGTGGCTTCGCTCGCCTTCACGACCGGCGTGAGGTTCGAGTTGCTCCTCCTCTTGCCCCACTTGTTCTTCGCAGTCACCACGGCGCGAAGCTTGTGGCCGGCGTCGCCGCCCCGGACGTCGTAGGTCTTGCCGGTCGCGTCCTTGATCGCGGAGCAGCGCTTGCCGTCCTGGTTGCACCGCTGCCACCGGCGCGTGTACGAGGCTGCTCCCGCCCAGATGCCGTCGGTGAGCGTGAGCGTCGAGCCGACGACGGCCGAGCCGGAGATGCTCGGGCGCTGCTTGTTCGTCGGCGAGGCCTTGCGCTTCGACACGATCCCGGTTCCTTTCGAGTCCTCGGTCGTGGAGCCGTCGGCATTCGTCGCCGTCACGCGTACCCGCAGCGTGTGGTCGGCGTCGGCGTTCCCGAGCTTGTAGGACTGCGACGTGGCGGAGGCGATCGGGACGCAGTTCCGGCGGCTTCCGAGGGCGTCGCAGCGGTCCCAGTGATAGGCGTAGCTCGTCGGATTGTCCGTCCAATG
Source organism: Gaiellaceae bacterium (assembly GCA_035266765.1). Lineage (GTDB taxonomy): Bacteria > Actinomycetota > Thermoleophilia > Gaiellales > Gaiellaceae > Palsa-739. Next base: position 6,713 of record DATFMW010000511.1, read on the forward strand.
ACCGCTCGAGGCGGTCAGCTTGTCGCCGACGAACGGGTTGTACGCCGGCCCTTCGATCGTCGGGATCGACGTGATCGTCGGCGGAGCCGCGGCCCGCGTGGGCGTGGAAGCGGCGGCGGCCATGGCCAGCGCCAGCGTCGTGACGGCGGCAACCGCTATGGCGGTGATCGTGCGCGAGATTGCGTGCATGGTCGTACCTCCTACCTCGTGAACGCTTCGGCGGAGATCGCCGGGGGCGATGTCGTGGCCGTGCTGAGCTGGGCGATGTCGAGTGGGGCGCGGATGCGCTGGGACGCGGACTCGCACGGCGGGCAGGCGTTCCAGCCTGCGCGTGGGGAACGAGAGTGCGGGTACGTCGATCATGTCCCCCTCTGGTGGTGGTCGAGGCTCTGACCGCCGGCCATGTGTGCTCGGCCGGCCGCGATCTGCGCCAACCCGCAACGTCTGTGGGAGGACCTTTCGCCGGGCCACGCGTCTTGGGGCCCCGGCGAGCCTTCAGCAGCACCGATCAGTGCGGTGCTGCCAGCAGAGACGGTAGCACCCCGACGCTCGGGCGGAAGCAGGTTCCGCTGCGGCGCCTCGTCTCGCCTGGCGCGAAAGGGCAGCTGCTCGTCGCGCAACCTCGACCCGCCGTGCGTGGGCGAATGACGAGAAGTCGGACGAGTGTTCCTGCCCGCGGCCTCGTCACCGCGATGAGCGCGCCGCTACGCGTGCACCGTCGCGCTCCGTATCGTGTCGTGTGCGCTCTTCCGGGTTACAGGACGCTCGCGCATGCGAGCTTCGTC
>DATFMW010000512.1:0-3226 GCA_035266765.1 Gaiellaceae bacterium
CGATCCCGAGCACGACCCGGCCCGGGCTCGCCTCCGGGAGCACGCCGACGAGCTTGCGGCCCTCGACGACGACGTCGTTCGGGTGGAGGAGCGTGGCGGCGAGCCCGGTCTCGTCGCGCAGAGCCCGCGCGACCGCTTCGCCGGCGACGACGGAGAGCTCCGGCCAGTGGCGCATCGGCACCTCCGGACGGAGCAGCACCGAGCAGAGGAGCGCCCGGCCTGCGGGAGCCTCCCAGCTGCGCCCGAGCCGTCCACGCCCCTCCGTCTGCACGTCCGCGGCGACCGTCGCGCCCTCGGGCTCGTCCTCGCCGAGCAGCCGCTGCGTCGAGGCACAACGCTCGAAGAAACGGAACGGACGGCCGAGGCGGCCGCGCAGCAGCGGCTCCACTGCAGCGGGGCTCAGGTCCGACACCACCGCTTAGACTAGACGGGCCGTGCAACCGCTTCGAGGCTCGTCCCGTCAGATCACTCAGCCGCTCCGGGAAGGCCGGAGCCTCGCCTACGACAGGTTGAGCGATCCCATTCTCGTCACCCGCGCCAAGGCCGGCGACGCGCTCGCGCTCGACGAGCTCTGCTCGCGGCACGCGCCGAAGGTCGAGCGGCTCGCGCGGCACCTGCTGCGCGACCCGGAGGACGCGCGCGACGCGGCCCAGGAGGCACTCGCGAAGCTGTGCGTTCGCCTGCGCCAGTTCCGCGGCGAGTCGCAGTTCTCGACGTGGCTGCACCGGCTCGTCGTCAACACGTGTCGCGACGCGGCCGAGCGTCAGAAGACCCGGACGCACGAGCCGCTCGCCGACGATCTCCGCGCCGGCCCCGAGGACGACCCGGCCCGCGCGGCCGGCATCTCGGAGCTGCGCCGCGAGCTGTGCGACTCGCTCGCCGGCATCTCGCCGGAGCAGGCACAGGTGATCGTCCTCAAGGACGCGCTCGGCTACTCGTTCGAGGAGATCGCCGGCGCCGCCGGCATGCCGGTCGGCACCGCGAAGTGCCACGCGCACAGGGGTCGCAACCGGCTGCGCGAGCGGCTCGAAGGCGCCGGCTCGACGAAGCCGTCCGGGTCCAGAGCCCGCGACGTGGCATGAGCCTGCCGGCAGCTCCGTTCGGCCGGGAGGTGATCGAGTCGATCATCCCGCACCGGCCTCCATTCCTGCTCGTGGACGAGATCGTCGAGCTCGAGCCGGGCAAGCGCGTCGTCGGCAAGCGCCTGATCCGGCCCGACGACTGGTGGTTCCCGGGGCACTTCCCCGAGCGGCCCGTCATGCCGGGCGTGCTCACGATCGAGGCGATCGCGCAGGCCGGCGCCGTGGCCGTGCTCGCCGACGAGGCGAACCGCGGCAAGATGCCGTTCTTCGCCGGCATCGACGACTGCCGCTTCAAGCGGATCGTCCAACCGGGCGACGTGCTCACGCTCGAATGCGAGTTCGTGCGCGTCCGCGGCCCGATCGCGAAAGGCGAGGGCCGTGCGTCCGTCGACGGCGAGCTCGCAGCCCAGGCGACCCTGACCGTGTTCGTCGGCGACGCCACCGCATGATCGGGGCCGCGAGAGAGGGCCTACCGGTCACGATCACGGGTCTCGGCGTCAAGGTTCCCGACCGCGTGGTCACGAACGACGACCTCTCCCAGTACGTCGAGACCTCGGACGAGTGGATCCGCGAGCGCACCGGTATTCGCGAGCGGCGCATCGCCGCGCCGGAGGAGGCGCTCTCGGATCTCGCGCTTCCCGCTGCGCGGAAAGCACTAGAGCAGGCGGGGCTGGAGGGTTCGGACATCGATCTTCTGATCGTGGCGACAGTCACGCCGGACATGGCATTTCCGTCCACTGCCGCGATCCTGGCCGACCAACTAGGCGCCCGCGAAGCGGGGGCCTACGACCTCTCGGCCGGCTGCACGGGCTTCATGTACGCGCTCGCCCAGGGGTACGGGATGCTCGCCGCCGGCCTTGCCAGGCGCGCGCTCGTGGTCGGCGGCGACGTGCTCTCGCGCATCCTCGACTGGACCGACCGCTCGACGCTCGTCCTCTTCGGCGACGGCGCCGGGGCCGTCGTGCTCGAGGCAGCGGACGACGGCGGGTTCCTCGGCTTCGAGCTCGGCGCAGACGGGGCCGGCGGCCAGAACCTCTGGCTTCCCGGCAGCGGCTCCCGGATCTTCGACGACCCGGACCGGCACGTGAAGATGAACGGCCGCGAGGTGTTCAAGTTTGCGACCCGCGTGCTCGTCCAGTCGGCCGAGGATCTGCTCGAGCGCTGCGGCGTCGCGGTCGCCGACATCGACGTCTACGTGCCCCACCAGGCGAACCTGCGGATCATCGACCACGCAACCAGGAAGCTCGGGATTCCGTCTGAACGGGTCGTGATCAACGTCGACCGGTACGGCAACACCTCGTCGGGCTCGATTCCGCTTGCCCTGGCCGATGCAGCGGCCGACGGAAGGCTTCGTGCGGGTAGTCTCGTATTGATGACGGGTATGGGCGCGGGCCTCACCTGGGGGAGTGCGCTGATCCGCTGGACGAAGGAGAGGGCAGCATGACGAAAATCGCATTCTGCTTTCCCGGACAGGGATCCTTCGAGGTGGGCATGGGGCGCGACATCGCCGAGGCGGTCCCGGAGGCCTGGGACGTGTTCGAGCGGGGTAGTGTCGCGTCGGGGCTCGATCTCGAGCGGCTTTGCTTCCACGCCCAGCCGGAGGAGCTCGTCGACACCGCGGTCCAGCAGCCGGCGCTCGTCGCCACGTCGCTCGCCGTCCTCGCGGCGGTGCGGGCGCGCGGCATCGAGCCCGACTACGTCGTCGGCCACTCCGTCGGCGAGTTCGCGGCGCTTGCCGCGGCGAACGCGATGACCACGGAGGAGGCGCTCGCGCTCGTCCGTGAGCGGGGGATCGCGATGGCCGAGGCGGCCGCGCAGCATCCCGGCTCGATGGCGGCGATTCTCGGGCTCGAGGACGAGGTCGTCGAGACTCTCTGCCGCAAGATCCTCGGCGTCTGGCCGGCGAACTACAACTGCCCGGGCCAGATCGTCGTCTCCGGTGAGAACGACGCCGTCGACGAGTGCTGCGAGCGTGCGCAGGAGGAGGGCGCCCGCCGCGCGGTCAAGCTCAAGGTCTCCGGCGCGTTCCACTCGCCGCTCGTCGCCCGCGCCGCCGACCGGCTGCGCCCGGCGGTCGAGCGCATCCGCTTCCAGGAGCCGTCCTCGCCGTTCATGTCCACCGTCACCGCGCGCGTCGAGTCGGC
>DATFMW010000513.1:0-7676 GCA_035266765.1 Gaiellaceae bacterium
GCCGTCCTTCGCGAGCCCCCAGCGGCGCGCGTCGTCGCCGCGCGGATGCTCCACCTTGATCACGTCGGCGCCGAAGTCGGCGAGGTTCGTCGCGATCAGCGGCGCCGCATAGAGGCTCGAGAGATCGAGGACCCGGACGCCCGCGAGCGGCAGCCCCGGAGGCGCCCCCGCGAGCCTTCTCCTCGCCCGCAGGGCGAGCGGGGCGTCGACGAGCGTCCCGCCGACCCGCGTCGCGCCGCCGCCGGAGCGCTCGAACGCCTCGACGATCGCGCGGTCGCGCGCGAGCTCGTCGAAGCCGGCGGCGAACGCCTGCTCGATCGCCGCGACCTGGACGGGGTGGATCGCGTGCTTGCCGCCGAAGCCGAGCCGGCGCGACTCCTCGGCCTCGCGCCGCACCGCCTCGAGGTCGTCGAGCACGACCGAGGCACCGTCGTGCGGCGGGGCGAGCCCGGCCGCGGCCGAGGCGAGCACGAGCTGCGCCTTCGCAGCGAGGATCGTCGGGCTGAGGATCCCGTCGGGTGACGGCCACTCGATCCCGAGCTCCGCCGCGAGATCGCCCGCGCCGAAGCCGAGGCAGTGGACGCGCGCGGCCGCCGTCCCGATCTCGCCCGCCCGGGCGAGCGCGCCCGCATCCTCGATCGTCGCGATCACGGCGACCGACGCGGCGGGCAGGCCGCGCGTCCGCTCGAGCTCCGCCAGCAGGCCGTCGACCGCGACGACGTCGGCGGCCGTGCGCGCCTTCGGCAGGACGATCCCGGCGAGCCCCGGCGCGACGACCGCGGCGAAGTCGTCTTCGGCGAGACCCGAGTCGAGGCTGTTGACGCGGACGTAGAGCGTGCGCCCGCCGCCGTGCTGCCGGATCGCCGCCGCGACGAGCGCGCGGGCGGCCTCCTTCTCGCCGGCGGCGACCGAGTCCTCGAGGTCGAGGATGAACGACGCCGCCGCGAGCTCGGGGATCTTCGCGAGCTTGCGCTCGTCGCCGCCGGGAACGAACAGCATCGCGGTGAGCACGGAGGTCACCGTAGACTCCGGCCGTGAGCTGGTTGCGCTTCCCGGACGAGGCGTCGCTGCCCGCGGAGGCCCGGGCGCTGTTCGGTCCGCCGCGGGAGAAGCTCGGCTTCGTCCCGAACGTCCTGCGCAACTTCGCGCTGCGCCCGTCGCATCTGCTCCGCTGGAACGACCACTACGAGGAGCTGATGAAGGGCGGCTCCGGCCTCTCGAAAGCCGAGCGCGAGATGATCGCGGTCGTCGTCTCCGTGGCGAACAGCTGCACGTACTGCATCGCCGCCCACTCGGCCGCCCTCCGGAAGTTGACGAGGGACCCCGCGCTCGCGGACGCGATCGCCGCGGATCACGCGACCGCCCCGCTCGAGCCGCGCGTGCGGGCGATGCTCGACTACGCGCTGAAGCTGACGCTGCGTCCGGCGGAGATGGCGGCGGCGGACGTCGACCGGCTCCGCGACGCCGGCTGGAGCGACGAGGACGTCATGGACATCGCCGAGGTGACCGGCATGTTCAACCTGACGAACCGCCTGGCCTCCGGGCTCGGCTGGGAGCCGAACCCCGAGTACCACGCGCTCGGCCGCTAGCCGCGTACCCGCGCCGCGGTCCATTCGAGCAGCCCTCCGGCCGCGCCGAGCTCGAGGAGAAACGGATGCGAGGGCGGCGCGGCGAACGAGACGTCCCCGATCTCGACCGCGCCGGCCGTGTCGATCACGATCGGCGAGCCGTCGACGGCGGCGTCGACCGCCTCGGGGCAGCGGATGATCGCGAGGCCGAGATTGACGCAGTTGCGGAAGAAGATCCGCGCGAAGCTGCGCCCGACGACCCCGCGGACGCCGTTCGCCTTCATCGCCAGCGGGACGTGCTCGCGCGACGAGCCGATGCCGAAGTTCTCGTCGACGACGAGGATCGTTCCGTCCCCGAGCCGCTCGCGCAACGTGGGGTCGAAGCCCTCGAACAGGTGCGGGGCCATCTCCGCCGGGTCCTCGATGTTGAGGTAGGCCCCGGGGTACATGACGTCCGTGTCGACGTTGTCGCCGCGGACGCGAAGCGCGACACCCTCGACTCTCATGCGATCTCCCGCGGATGGACGAGCTCCCCGGCCACCGCGGCGGCGGCCGCCACCCACGCGTTCGCGAGATGGACGCCCGCGTCGGGGGAGCCCATGCGCCCCCGGAAGTTGCGGTTCGTCGTCGTGACGGCGTTCTCGCCCGCGGCGAGCGCGCCGTTCGAGCCGCCGAAGCAGGCGCCGCACGTCGGCGTCGTGACCATCGCGCCCGCCTCGACGAACGCGTCGAGCAGGCCCTCGGCGGCCGCCTCGCGCCAGATCGCCTGCGTCGCCGGCACGACGATCGCGCGCGTGCGCGGATGGACGCGCCGGCCTCCGAGGATCGACGCCGCCTGGCGCAGGTCGGTGAGCGTCCCGTTGGCGCAGTTGCCATGTAGACCTGATCGACCGGGATCCCGGCCGCCTCGGAGACCGCTTTCACGTTCCCGGGCAGGTGCGGCAGCGCGACGAGCGGCTCGAGGGCCGCGAGGTCGAGGTCGAGCCGGTGCCGCACCTCCGCGCCGTCGTCGGAGCGCTCGGCCGTCCACTCCCGCCGCGCGCGGCCGTCGAGGTAGGACGCAACCGTCCCGTCCGCCGGGAAGATCCCCGTCTCGGAGCCGGTCTCCACGGCCATGTTCGCGACGGCGAGCCGCTCGTCGACCGACAGCGCCTCCGCCCCCGGGCCGACGAACTCGAGCACGGCGTTCGTGCCGCCGCCGACCCCGATCTCCGCGAGCACCGCGAGGATCACGTCCTTGCCGCTGACGAAGTCGCCGCAGCGACCGGTCAGCTCGACGACGATCGTCTCGGGCACCTGCTGCCAGAACGAGCCGAGCGCGAGGCACGACGCGATGTCGGTCGAGCCGAGGCCCGTCCCGAACGCGCCGAGCGCGCCGTACGTGCACGTGTGCGAGTCGCCCCCCGCGATCACCGCGCCGGGCGTCACCCACCCCTCCTGGCAGAGGAGCGTGTGCTCGATGCCGCCGCGCCCCTGGCCGTAGAACGTGACGCCGTGCTCGCGGGACCACGTCTCGAGCCGCCGCTGCTGCTCGGCCGACCTGGCGTCCTTCGCCGGCATGAAGTGGTCGGCGACCATCACCACCCGCTCCGGGTCGAAGACGCGCGTCGCCCCCATCCGCTCCATCGCCCGGAACGCGACCGGGCCCGAGACGTCGTTCGCCATCACGACGTCGCAGCGGACCGCGACGACGTCGCCGGGCCGGAGCTCGTCGACGTCGCTGTGCGCGAGGAGGATCTTCTCAGCGAGCGTGTGCGGCAGCGAGCTCCTCCAGGGCGGCGAGGCACTCATCCAGCGAGACGACGTCGCCGTACTTGAGGTCGATGTCGTAGAGGTTCGCCTCGTGGGCGGCCGGGTTGCGATCGCCGACGGCCTCCCGCGGCACGATCGGCCGGTACCCGTGCTGGAGCGCGTCGACCACGGTCGCGCGGACGCAGCCGGACGTCGACGCTCCGGTGACGATGACGCTGTCGCACCCGTGTGACGCGAGCATGCTCGCGAGCGCGGTGCCGTAGAACGCCGACGCGAAGAGCTTGTTCAGCACCGGCTCGTCCGGCCGCGGCGCGATCCGCTCGTCGATCTCCGTCCACGGGCTCCCCGCCGCGAGCGTGAGGAGCACCGGCACCTTGTCGATGAACGCCTTCGCTGCGACCCTGTCGCCTTCCGTGTACGAGACCGTCGTGTAGACGACGGGCAGCTCGGCCCGGCGCATCGCCTCGAGCAGCCGGCGGATCGCGTCGACGGTCTCGTCGAGGTCGCAGACGAGCGGGGACGCGGGGTCGGTGAACCCCTTGTTGATGTCGACGACCACGAGCGCGGGCCGGCGGCCCACGCCGCCGGCCCGCTGCCCGAACCCCTCGAACTGCATGCCGCCCACGGTCAGACCCCCTCGCGCTCGCGGACGCGGGCGAGCACCTCGGCTCCGTCCTCGAGCGGCGACCAGCGCAGCGGCGTCGCCGGCTGGGGCGGCTCGAGCCCGGTCTCCTCCTTGCAGCGCGCGAGGACCTCCTCGAGCGGGGGCCCATAGTCGAACGCGAGCGCGTCGCCGCGCTCGGTGCGCTGCCGCTCCCGTTCGGCCTCGGTCGCCGCCACGTCGGCGGTTCCGTCGTCGTTCAGGACGACGCCGTAGCCCGCGAGCGCCTTCTCGCGGGAGACGAGCCCGTACGACACATCGCGCACGACGGCGTCCACGTCGCGCTCGAGCCGGTCCTTCCAGCCGCCGCCGCCCGCGGTGCGGAAGACGAGCATGTCGCCCGGTTCCACCACGACGTTGTCGCACTTCGACGGCAGCCGCTCCTCGGTGCCGTCGGCGCGGACGAGGATCTTCTCCGACCGCTCGCCCGGCTCGCCGCCGAGCACACCCCACGGGCGCGTCAGCCAGCGGTCGTCGTGGATCGAGACCTCGCCGGGCTCGAGGTAGACGTAGCGCTTCTCGACGCCGTTGCCGCCGCGGTTCATGCCGGCGCCGCCGGAGTCCTCGACGGTCGTGTAGCCGTCGATGCGAAGCGGGTAGTACGCCTCGAGGTACTCGGTCGGGATGTTCTCGAACAGCGGCCACCAGGAGTGGCCGTCCATGCCGTCGCCGATCGGACGTCCGGGGATGCCGCCGTAGAGGATCTCCATCGAGTAGTAGAAGTCCCCGTTGCCGTCCCAGCCCGAGTAGAGCATGTACGGCGAGGTGCCGTAGCCGGCGGCCGTGTTCAGCTCCGGAGCCTGCTTACAGAGCGCGCCGCCGAGCACGTCGAAGAGCCGGGCGAGCCCGTGCGTGCGGCAGCCGAGCGGCGCCGGGAAGCGCGGCTTCAGCATCGTCCCCTCCGGCAGCACGACGTGGAGCAGCGGGTAGAAGCCGTCGTTGAAGAGGATCTGGGGATCGTTGACCATGATCAGGTAGATCCCGATGAACATCTTGAACATGCCCTCGGAGAGGTAGAAGTTGATCGGTCCGAGGGCCTGCGGATCCGTGCCCGTCCAGTCGAAGAAGGCGTTCTCGCCCTCGCGCCAGATGGTCAGCTTCATCTTGTACGGGCCGTTGCCGAGCCCGTCGTCGTCGATGTAGTCCTCGAAGCTCTGCGGCTCCTCCGGGATCGCGAGCTGGATGAGCGTGCGCATCGCCTCGTAGGTGCGATCGAGCAGCGCCTGGAGCCCGGCGAGGTACGTCTCCTTGCCGAAGCGCTCGCAGAGGTCGAGCACCCGCCGCTCGCCGGCGCGGCAGCCCGCGACGATCGCGAACAGGTCGGCACGGTTCATCTCCGGCAGGCGGACGTTGTTGAAGATCAGGCGCAGGACGTCCTCCTGCACCTCGCCCCGCTCGATGATCTTGATCGGCGGGATGATGATCCCCTCTTCGAAGATCGTGCGGGCTCCCGTGGGGAGCGAGCCCGGCAGCGGGCCGCCGGCGTCCATCTGGTGGCCGAACTGGCTCGACCAGCCGACGAGCTCGTCCTCGTAGAAGATCGGGAGCAGGACGAGCCAGTCGTTCGTGTGCGAGATCGACGCGGAGCACTTGAACGGGTCGGACGTGAGGATCACGTCGCCCGGGTACACGCCCCGGTCCCAGTCCTCCATCATCTCGTTGATGTACGCCCCGAACTGGCCGACAACCATGCGGCCGCGGGGGTCGGTGAGCATCGGGAACTCGTCGTGCTGCTCGCGGATGACCGGGCTCATCGCGGAGCGGAAGAGCACCGCGTCCATCTCGAAGCGGGCGTTCTTCAGCGCCCCCTCGATGATGTCGAGCGTGACCGGGTCGACCGTGATGTCGCTCGGGATCTCGGCGATCCGCAGCGGCTCGTGTTCGGTGATTGCCATCGGAACCGCCTCTCAGTCGTTCGGAGTGATGAGGATGTTGAAGTTGACGTCCACCGCCGCCGAGTAGCCCGGCAGCACGACGGTCGTCGAGTCGAACTCGGTCACGATCGCCGGACCGGTGAAGGCCATTCCCGGCTGCAGCTTCGACCGGTCGTAGATCGCGGTGGCGTGGTCGGCGCCGCCGAAGCGGACCTGGTGCTCGTCGACGACGGCCCCGGAGGCGTCCGCGCCGCCGCTCTCGCCGACCGGCAGCTCCGGCTTCGGCACGGAGCCGAACCCGACCGACCGCAGGTTCACGATCTCGACCGCGGTCTCCTGCATCCGGAACCCGTAGAGCTGCTCGTGGAGACCGTTGAACCGCTCCTCGAGATCGGCGACGCCGACGCTGCGGATCTCGGCGGGGTCGATCGCGACCGGGATCTCGTAGCCCTGGCCGTGGTAGCGCATGTCGGCCGTGTACGTGACGGTGCGGACCTCCGGCGCGATGCCCTCGCCGTCGAGCCACGTGTCGGCGCGGCCGCCGAGCTCGTCGAGCACCGAGGCGACGTCCTCCGGATCGGTCTCTGCGAGCAGCCGGATGTACGTCTGGGCGAACTCGTCGCGGAAGTCCGCCACGAGGTCGCCGATCGCGCAGAGCAGCCCCGGCGCCGGCGGGACGATGACCGGGAACGAGCCCATCAGCTCCGCGACGGCGTTCGCGTGCAGCGGGCCCGCGCCGCCGTAGGCGACGAGCGCGAAGTCGCGGGGGTCGTGACCGCGCTGCACGGACACGAGCCGCAGCGCGCCGGCCATGTTCTCGTTGACGATCGCGAGGATGCCCTCGGCGGCCTCCTCGAGGGAGGCGAGGCCCATGGCGTCGGCGATCGTCTGCACCGCCGTGCGCGCGGCCTCGACGTCGAGGCTCATCTCGCCGCCGAGCAGCTGCGGCGGCAGGTGCCCGAGCACGACGTTCGCGTCGGTGACGGTCGGCAGCGTGCCGCCCTTGCCGTACCCGGCGGGCCCCGGCTCGGCCCCGGCCGACTCCGGACCGACCCGGAGAGCCTTGGTCAGCTCGGGGACGTGGGCGATCGAGCCGCCGCCGGCGCCGACGGTGTGCACGTCGACCGACGGCACACGGATGCGGAACTGCGAGATCTCGGTCTCGCGGCCGATCGTCGGCTGGCCGTTCCGGCACAGCGACACATCGGTGGACGTCCCGCCCATGTCGAACGTGAGGATGTCGCCGTGGCCTGCGTTGCTCGCGACGTAGAGCGCGCCCGCGACCCCGCCCGACGGGCCGGAGAGCACGCCGTAGATCGGGTTGCGCGCGGCCTCGCGGGTGGTCATCAGACCGGCGTCGGAGCGGAGGATGTTGACGTCGGCCTTCGCGCCGACCGCCTGGAGCTCCGACTGGAGCCGGTCGACGTAGTCCGCCACCTTCGGCCGCACGTACGAGTTCATGCACGCCGTCAGGGCGCGCTCGTACTCGCGGAACTCCGGCAGCACGTGTGCACTGAGCGTCACCGGGAAGCCGGGATAGAGCCGCTCGACGATCGCCCCGATCTCCTCCTCGTGGGCCGGGTTGACGTACGAGTTGATCAGCGCGACGGTGAGCGTCTCGACGCCCGACTCGACGAGATCGCGGACGATCTGCTCGACCTGCGCCACGTCGACGGGGACGATGGAGTCGCCGCGGGCGTCCGTCCGCTCGACCGCCTCGCGCGTATCCGCGAGCGAGGCCGGCGGGTCGGGCTTGACCATGATGATCCACCCGGCGAGCGGGCCCGGCGTCTGTGAGCGGGCGAGGTGGAGGATCTGACC
>DATFMW010000514.1:0-2129 GCA_035266765.1 Gaiellaceae bacterium
GCAAGGAAGCGGCCGCGTGTGACCCGCTCGCGGAGGTCGAGTGGAGGCGGCATTCGTCGAACAAGACCATCTCACGCCGATGAGCACTCGCGAAGAACTCGCAGCATGCCGATTCGAGTTCTGCGGGCGGTGTGAGGCGGACGTCAGCGCGCGAGCCGCTCGGCCACGAGCCGCTCCGCCGCGGCGACGGGTGTGATCCCGCCGGCCGCCGCCCCGGCGAAGAGCTCGCGCAGCGAGTCGCCGATCCGGGCGAGGCCGCGCTCGAGCTCCGCGTCGTCCCAGCCTTCGTCCTCGAGGCCGATCAGCTGGACGACACCGCCCGCGTTCACGACGTAGTCGGGTGCATAGAGGATCCCGCGCTCGTGCAGGCGCTCCGCATCCTCCGGCGTGGCGAGCTGGTTGTTCGCCGAGCCGGCGACGATCCGGCACCGCAACCGTGGGATCGTCTCGGCGCTCAGTGTGCCGCCGACCGCGCACGGGGCGTAGACGTCGCACTCGACGCCGGTCGCGTCCCCGGCGGACACGCCCTCGAGCCCGCTCGCGGCAACGCGCTCCTCGTCGACGTCGGTGACGAGCACCTCCGCGCCCTCGCCGGCGAGCGCGCGGGCGAGCGGAGCGCCGACCGCGCCGAGACCCTGGACGAGCACTGTCCGGCCCGCGAGGTCGGGCGATCCGAAGGCGTGCTCCACGGCGGCGCGGATCCCGTGTAGCACCCCGCGTGCTGTACCGCGCCCGCTATCGCCGCCGCGGCCGGTCGTCCCGTACACCCACGGGCAGCGCTCGGCGACGACGTCGAGGTCGGCGGGGGAGACGTTCATGTCGCCGGCTGTCCGGTACGAGCCGCCGAGCGAGGTGACGAGCTCGCCGTAGCGATGCAGGAGCGCGCGGCGCGCGTCGCCCTCGGGGAGCGCAGGCACGGCGAGCACGGCCTTGCCGCCGCCGTGCGGCACGCCCGCGGCGGCCATCTTCTGCGTCATCGCGCGCGACAGCCGCAACGCGTCGGCAAGCCCGTCCGCCGGTGCCGGGTAGACGCGCATCCGCGTGCCGCCGCCGGCGGGGCCGAGCACGGTCGAATGGATGCAGACGAAGATCCAGGCGCCGCTCGGGGCGTCGTAGCGGACGACGGCGTGCTCGCCGTCCCAGGCTCGCAGCAGGCTCTCGAACACCCTGGGAGTGTGCAGGCGCAGGGCCCGGTTCCGCTACACTCGGCCGCCGGAATGGCAGGAGAGCGGACAAAGCTGATGGTGAAGGCGCGCGAGTCGCTCGGCTCGCGCGAGACGCGGCGCCTGCGCCGCCAGGGCATCGTGCCCGGCGTGCTGTACGGCGGCGGCGAGCCGATCGCGATCAGCGTCGAAGTGCGCGAGCTGCGGCGGGCGCTGACCGGCGCCGGCGGCCTGCACTCGATCCTCGACGTCGAGGTCGACGGCAGGGGCTCCTCGCACGCATCGATCCTCAAGGACTACCAGGTGGATCCGGTGCGCGGCGGGATCACGCACATCGATCTCCACGAGGTGCGTCTCGACCGGCCGATCACCGCCTCGGTCACGGTGCAGCTCACCGGGAGCGAGGACGCCCCGGGCGTGCGCGAGGGCGGCGTGCTCTCGCAGCCGCTGCGCGAGCTGAACGTCGAGGCGCTGCCGCTGGAAATGCCCGAGCATCTCGATCTCGATGTCTCCGCGATGGAGATCGGCGGCACGCTCCGTGTCGGCGACCTCCAGGTGGCGGAGAACGTCTCGCTGCTCGACGACCCCGAGATGGTCGTTGCGACCGTCACCGCCCCGACCCGCGAGGAGGAGCCCGAGGTCGTGGAGGGCGAAGAGGGCGAGGAGGGCGAGGGTGCCGAGGGCGAGGCCGAGGCCGACGCCGATGGCTCGTCCGAGTCGGACGCGGACGCGTCCGGCGACCAGGACTCCTCCGAGAGCTAGGGATCCCCGGTGCGCCTCTGGCCGCGCCGGCAGGGCTCCTCGCTCGATCTGCTCGTCGTGGGCCTCGGCAACCCGGGCCGCGAGTACGCCGCGAACCGGCACAACGCAGGCTGGCTCGTCCTCGACGAGCTCGCGCGGCGGCACGACGGCTCGTGGCGCGGCAAGTTCTCGGGCCAGCTCGCCGAGATCCGGGTGGAGGGCCAC
>DATFMW010000515.1:0-5235 GCA_035266765.1 Gaiellaceae bacterium
CGTGAGGCGGGCCAGCCGCAGGCGGCTCCGGTCGAGGCTGCGCCGACGGCAGTGCCCGTCGCGGTCGAGCCGCCGGTCTCCGCGCCGGCTCCGGCGCCCGCTCCGGTCGTCAGGATCTCCGCTCCAGAGCCGGTCACGGCGCCCGCGTCCGCTCCCGTGGCGTCCGCGCCCGCCCAGTTCGTCCCGTCCGTGCCGGTCTCGGCGCCGCCGGCTGGGTTCTAGCACCGCCGCGGTTCCGTACTTTCCCCGGAGCGGCACCGCGTTCGGGACGGATGCCGCGACGGCGCCGCCACGGCACGCTGCGGGAATCCATCCTTGCGAGGAGGTATCCGTTCCGATGCCAGACACCGTCACGATCACCGACAACCGCACCGGCCAGACGGTCGAGGTGCCGATCGAAGAGGGCGCGATCCGTGCGAGCGCGCTCCGTCAGCTCAAGGTCGACGAGGAGGACTTCGGTCTGCTCAGCTACGACCCCGCGTTCATGAACACCGCCTCCGTCCGGAGCGCGGTCACGTTCATCGACGGGGACAAGGGGATCCTGCGCTACCGCGGCTATCCGATCGAGCAGCTCGCCCTCGAGAGCACGTATCTCGAGACGGCGTACCTGACGCTCTTCGGGGAGCTGCCGACAGCGGACGAGTTCTCGGACTTCCAGCACGAGGTCACGTATCACACGTTCCTGCACGAGAACGTCAAGACGCTCATGCAGGGCTTCCGGTACGACGCCCACCCGATGGGGATGTTCGTGAGCGTCGTCGCGGCGCTCGGCACGATGTACCCCGAGGCGGCGAAGGTCGACGATCCCGCTGTCCGGCTCGAGCAGGTGATCCGGCTCGTCGCGAAGGTGCCGACCATCGCCGCCTGGTCGTACCGGCACAGCAAGGGGATGCCGTACGTCTACCCGGACAACGAGCTCGGCTTCGCCGAGAACTTCCTCTCGATGATGTTCAAGATGGCCGAGGCGCACTACGACGCCGACCCGGTGCTCGCCCGCGCCCTCGAGGTCCTGTTCATCCTCCACGCCGACCACGAGCAGAACTGCTCCGCGAACGCGATGCGGGCGATCGGCTCGAGCAAGGTCGACCCGTACAGCGCGATGGCCGGCGCGGCCGCGGCGCTCTACGGGCCGCTCCACGGCGGCGCGAACGAGGCCGTCCTGCGGATGCTCGCCCAGATCGGCGACGTGAAGAACGTGCCCGAGTTCGTCAAGCGCGTGAAGGACGGCGAGGGCCGCCTGATGGGCTTCGGCCACCGGGTCTACAAGAACTACGACCCGCGCGCGAAGATCATCAAGGAGGCCGCCGACTCGGTGTTCGAGGTGACGGGGCGCAACCCGCTGCTCGACATCGCGCTCGAGCTCGAGAAGATCGCGCTCGAGGACGAGTACTTCGTCTCGCGGAAGCTCTACCCGAACGTCGACTTCTACTCGGGCCTGATCTACCAGGCCCTGGGGCTGCCGACGGCGATGTTCCCGGTGCTGTTCGCGATCCCGCGTACGGCCGGCTGGCTCGCCCAGTGGCTGGAAGGGGTCGTCGACCCGGAGCAGAAGATCGCGAGGCCGCGCCAGCTCTACGTCGGCGCGGGCGAACGCGATTACGTGCCCGTCGTCGGCCGCGGGACGGGAAGGAAGGATCTCGTCGCCGCGTTGTAGACGGCCGCGACGGCGGGAACGGAAGGCCCCGGCGACGGGGCCTTCCGCATTCCGGGGCCCGCGTGTGCAACGCTGTTTGTGTGCTCGCCGCCGTTCTTGCTGCCGCCGCCGTTGCGCCGCCGCCGAACCCGAAGCGGTTCATGAAGGTCGACGCGCGCCACAAGATCGTCAACGTGACGCTCGTCGCCGGTTACGACGGAACGAACAACGGCTTCAACTTCGACGGCTACGCCGGCTACCTGATGTGGACGGTGCCGCGGGGCTGGCGCGTCCGCGTCACGTGCAGGAACGACGGTGGGCTCCGCCACTCCTGCGCGGTCGTGAAGGGCCCGGCGGCGCGGAAGGCGGCTTTCCGCGGCGCCCAGACGCCGCACCCTTTCCAGGGGCTCGGGCACGGCAAGACCGCGCGCTTCGTCTTCAAGGCGACGAAGGCCGGCGTCTACCGCTTCGCATGCCTCGTCCCCGGCCATGAGGCCGCGAAGATGTACGACGTCCTCGAGATCGTCGCCAGGGGCAAGCCGAAGATCCAGGATCTCCGCGCGAAGTAGCGTCGAGCTTTCCGGGGAAGGCATCGTGGTCGTGTGGTGTCGGCCGTCGCGCCCGACCTGTGCGGGCGGGACTCGAGGCGTCCGGCTTCACGTGGCGCGAGTCGGCGTAGCCGGCTCGCTGCCGAGCGAGCGGAAAGCGAAGCGGGCGAAGCGGGAAACTCAGAGCAGCGGATCCAGCGCCGCCGCGACGAACAGCAGCGCCAGGTAGAGCAGCGAGTAGTGGAAGAGCGCTGCGGCGCCGCGCTTGCTCGGCGTGCGGAAGAGGCCCCAGGCGAGGACGAGGAAGAGCCCACCGAGCGCCAGTGCGGCACCGAGGTAGAGGAAGCCGAACGTGCCGGTCGCCACCGGCACGACCGTCGCAGCGACGAGGATCGCCGTGTAGCCGAGGATCTGCCGCAGCGTCTTCCGCTCGCCCTTCACCACCGGCATCATCGGCACCTCGGCCTTCGCGTAGTGGTCCTTGAGCAGCAGCGCCAGCGCCCAGAAGTGCGGCGGCGTCCAGAGGCAGACGATCGCGAACAGCCAGATCGCCGGCACCGCGACGCTCCCGGTCGCGGCCGCGTAGCCGACGAGCGGCGGCACCGCGCCGGCTGCACCGCCGAGGACGATGTTCTGCGGGCCGTGCCGCTTCAGGTAGCCGGTGTAGACGACGACGTAGAAGAGGTTCCCGACGAGCGCGAGCACCGCGGTGAGCAGGTTCGCCGTCGACGCGAGCAGCGTGAACGAGCCGGCCGACAGGGCGAGCCCGAACTCGAGCGCGCGCGGCGCGGTGAGTCGACCGGAGGCGACCGGGCGCGCCGCCGTCCGCGGCCCCATCAGCTTGTCGATGTCGCGGTCGAGCACGTGGTTCAGCGCCGCAGCTCCGCCGCAGGCGAGACCGAGTCCGACGAGCGTCGTCGCCAGCAGCCCAGCCGACGGACGTCCGTGGGCGCCGACGGCCGCGCCGCAAACGCCTGTGAGCAGGAGCAGAACCATGATGCGCGGCTTGGTCAGGGTGACGTAGTCGCGCCAGGCGCCGGTCGGCACGGACTCACCGCGCAGCGTCGCGACCGCGAGGGCAGCCGAAGCAGCGAGCGCGAGCGCGGCCAGAACGACGTGGGCGGGGCCGGACGTTGCGAGTGCGGCGGCGAGCAGGAACGCACCCGTCGCGGCCGCCGGCGCGACGAGACGGCGGTGGGAGATGAACGCGGCGAGGAGCAGCGCTGCGAGCGGTGGCCCCGCCAGCGCCGCGAGGACGCGGTGCGCGGACCCCGCTCCGGCCGCGCCGCTGACCACGGCGAGCAGCGCCGCGAGCGCGACTGCGAGCGCGCACGCGCGCAGCCAAAGCCCGGGCGCGGCGTCCGTGCGCAGCGACTCTGCGCGTCCCTCGCCGTCGACGGCTCCCGCCGCGCGGAGCCCGGCTCCGCCGCCGGCTGGCGCCGCTGACGGCACGGTGCTCTCCGGCCCCGTACCACCGTACTGTGACCTCCGGCCCCGCACCGTCAGCGGCGCCCGAGGAACGCGCAGAGGTGCGCGGTTGACGTGCGGCTCCGCCATGCCGGGATCAGGACTCCCCGTTCGAGCGGCGCTTGAGCAGCACGCTCCACCACACGGCGATCACGATCAGCAAACCAATCGGCATCGCCCAGGTGAGCAGCGAGCCGGCCAGGAAGTGCGCGGCCATTACGTCCATGAGAGCTCCTCGGGTCGAGGCCCTGGCCGGCGCGCCTCGGCGCCCGGCTCGAGCCAGCGGTAGATGTAGTAGATGAAACACACGAGGTACGCGGCCGAGCCGGGCACCCACATCACCCCGGCGGCGATCTGCTGGTCGCCGAGAGCGCTCAGCCCGAACGTCCGGTGGGGGAGCGACGCGTACACGGGGTACAGCGGCGTCGATGCGTAGGCGAGGACGATCGCGAGGATCCAACCCGGAACGGCTGCGAGGCCGAACCACACGGCGCGGTGGAGGTGGCCGACGCGCGCCTGCACAGGCGGCGCCTCGAGGAGCGGCCCCCAGAAGAGCAGCGCGGCGGCGATGAAGCAGGCGTGCTCACCGAGGTGGATCCACTCATGCTCGACAGCCGCGCCGTAGAGCTGCGGCATGTGCCAGACCGCGAGCGTCGCGCTGAGCACCCCGAGCGCGACCGGCGGCCGCGTCAGCACGCTCGCGGCGAGCCGGAGCGGGGCGGACCAGCGACCGCGGGCGAGCTCACGGGCGGCCGTGCGGCGCGCGGCAGGCGGAAACGGCATCCACATGCGCGGCCACGGGCGCCCCAGCACGAGCAGCGGCGGCGCGACCGTCAGCAGCAGCACGTGCTGGCCCATGTGCATCGCGAACGACGTGTCGGCGAGCGTGTCGAACGGAGGCTCGAGCGCTCCGAGCACGACGAGGACGCCAAGATAGAACGACGCCTCTCGCCTGCGCCTGCGGCGGCTCGTGCTGCCCGCGCGTCCTCGTCCACCGAGCGCGTAGAGCGCCGCGGCTGCAGCGCAGACCACGAGCGGTGCGACGCTCATGACCTAGAGGAGGTAGAGGACGATCCAGGTGAGGACGGCGATCCCCGCAAGGAACGACCAGTAGAAGCTGAGCGCGACGAGCTCCCCGCGGACGAGTGAGACCGGGTCGCGGATGTCCGACCCCGAGCGATACGCGTCGCCGGATCCTTCGCCTGCCCCGACCTCCGCGCCGTCCGCCCAGGCGCGATAGCGGTACGAGGTCGCAAGCGTCGTCTCCATCCAGAAGAGCGTCAGCACAACGAAGAGAAACAGGAAGCCCGTCCAGCCGAAGTAGACGCTCGCGTAGCCGCCGTCCGTCGGGCCGAAGCCCTGCTGCGTCCAGGCCACGACCTGGAGCACGAGCCCGGCGAGTGCGGCGAGCAGGGCAACGAGGCCCTTCAGCCGCCAGGCGGGGCGCCGGTTGGCGCGATGGTCCACGAGGCCCAGCCGCAGGATCACCGCGCTGACGACGTAGCAGGCGACCACGATCGTCCCCCACGCGACGGAGGCGTGGACGCCCTTCGGCTTCCACATCGCGTTCGAGTTCAGCGAGCGCAG
>DATFMW010000516.1:0-3889 GCA_035266765.1 Gaiellaceae bacterium
GTCCCGGCCGCGGAGCGGCCGGTTCGTGCGGCGTCGAGGGACGCCGGTTTCCGGTGCAACGCTGGGAGACGCCGCACTAGAGGCTCGGGGCTGCCGGGAAGAACAGGCGCACGGTCGTTCCGACACCGGGCATGCTCTCCAGGTCGAGAGCGCCGCGGTGCGCGCGGACGATCCCGAGCGCGGTCGCAAGCCCGAGGCCCCGCCCGGCAAACCGCGTCGTGTAGAAGGGGTCGCATGCCCGCGTCAGGGTCTCGCCGGTCATGCCCTCGCCGCGATCGGCGACACCGAAGACGACGAACTCGCCCGCGCCGGCCGCCGAGTGCGTGAGCGCCGCGAGCTATTCCTCGTCGAGGATGCGGAGCTCGACGACGACGGTCACCTCGCCGACACCGCCCGCATACGACTCGCAGGCGTTCGTCACGGCCGCCCCGAGTGCCTGACGCACATGCGGCTCGTCGCCCACGAGCGTCGCCCCGGGCGGCCCCGGCTCGACACTGAACCGGAGGCCGGGTAGCTCGAACTCCCGCAGCGAGGAGGCGACCTCGGCGGCCGCGACCGGCCCCCACACGTAGTGCCCGTGCCCCGACGCGACGAGCATCTTGCGGGCGAGCTGCGCCGCCTGCCAGGCCGCCGACTCGATGTCGTCGAGCCCGGCGCGGGCAGCTTCGGCCACGGTTTGGCGCAGGAGCTCTGTCTGGCCGATGATCGCCTGGAAGTGGTTGTTGAACTCGTGAGCGACGCCGGCCGCGACGATGTTGAGCGAGTCGAGCCGGGCGGCTTCCTGCTTCGCGGCGGCGAGCTCGAGACGGGCCTGCGTCCGCTCCTCCTCGCGGCCGCGCTCGACCTTCAGCGCCGCGCGCATGCGGTCGAACTCCGCTGCGACCGTCGCGAGCTCCTTCGGCCCCGCCGGGACGAGCGCCGTGTCGAGGTCGCCGTGCGACACCCGTGACGCAGCGTGCTGGAGTGCGAGCGCGGGCCGGACGACGAGCCGCCGCACCTCGACCGCCGCGAGCAGCATCAGCGCGAGGGCGAGCGCGACGAGGATCGCGCCTCCGGCGAGGAGATCGTTCCGCAGCCGGGCGGCCGCCTGCTCGATGCGCACGGCCTCCCGCTCCTTCGCCCGCGCGAACGCGAGCAGCGACGCCTGGCCCGCCGCGGTCTGCCGGTCGACGAGCGCGTTCCGGTCCCGCTTCACGGTGGCCGAGCTGGGCCTCCAGTCAGCGACCCCGGGCGTGATCCAGCCCGCGACCAGAGCGGCTCTTTCCTTCCGGAGCCGTGCGGCGACCGCCCGCTGACCGGGCGTGTCGGCGCTCGCGAGAATCGACTCGGCGAGCCCGTTCTCGCCACCGAGGCGCGGCAGCACGGCGGCGATCGGGTCGGGGCTGTCGGCGGCGATCGCCGCGTGCACGGCGGTGTCGAACGTGACGAGGTCGCGGTTCAGGGCGTCGACGCGGGCGATCGTCCGGGTAGAAAGCCGCCAGCTCCGGGTCGTGTGCGAGCCGAGCACGGCCGCGTAGACGAAGAGGCCGCAGGCCGCCGCGATCAAGACCGAGAGGAGTACCGCGAAGGCGACGTACCGGCGCCGGATGCTGGCCATCGCGGCCGCAGGGCGACCGATCCATCGCATGGGGCGTCAATCGGCGCCGGGGGGTACCTCTTTACCGGACGCGGGCGCGGGCTGAATTTTCCGTGCAATCGGTCGATTTCCCTGTCCGAGGACACGCTCGTGTCCCGATCCCAAGGAGAATCGACGTGTTTAGACATTTTCGCAGACGCAACATGGCGGGAATCCTCGCGGTCGGGATCGCCTGCGTTTCCGGCGCGAGCGCGTACGCGTTCACGGCGAGCAACACCCTTCCGACTCCGCTCTCCGCGGGCGGCGCCACCGCAGCCGTCAGCGGCTACACGGTGTCGACGCTTACCTACACGTTCAGCGCCGACGGCACGACCGTGACCGCCGTGGCCTTCGACCTCGACAAGACAGCGTCGGACGTCCAGGTGGCCCTGACCTCCGGGACGCCGGTCGCGGGCGACTGGACCGACTGCGGCGCCTCAGGAGCTTCCAGCCCGTGGGCCGTCACGTGCACGCTCAATTCGGCTGTTGCGAACGGGAGCGCCGACAACCTGGCCGTCGTCGCGGTCAGCAGCGGCACCGCCACGATCGGCTAGATCGACCGATCGACCTGAGGGGAGCGGCCGGGCCCGGAGCCTGGCCGCTCCGCCTCACCCGCCATGCGCAGACTTGCCACCCAATCCCTGGCTGGTGCGCTCGCCCTGACGGCGACGCTCGCGTGGCTCTTCCTCGCCCCCCCGGCGCTCGGCGGCTCGACGACCTACGTCGTCACGGACGGCATCAGCATGCTGCCGCGCTTCCACGGCGGCGACCTGGCGCTCGTCCGCGCCGAGAGCAGCTATCGGGTCGGGGAGATCGTCGCCTACCGCAGCAGGATGCTCGACACGATCGTGCTGCACCGGATCGTCGCCGTGAAGGGCGGCCGCTACTTCTTCAAGGGCGACAACAACAACTTCGTCGACGTCGAGCACCCGACGCGGAGCCAGCTCGTCGGCGCTCTCTGGCTGCACATCCCCGGGCTCGGCGCCCGGCTCGCGCCACTGCGGAGCCCGCTCGCGATGGGGGCGCTCGTCGCAGCGGCGGTGCTCTTCCTCGGCGGCGGTGCATTCCATCGCCGCCGCCGCCGCGGCCGGCGCCGCGGCGGCGACGCCCCGGCGGCCGGCCCGCACACGACGGACTGGCGCAGCGGCTTCCTCACGGCGGGCGGCGCATGCCTCCTGCCGTTCGCCGCGCTCGCGATCATCTCGTTCGGGCGGCCGGCGACCGGCCCCGTGCCGGTCGACGTCTCGTACCGGCAGACGGGCAGCTACTCGTACGCGGCGAAGGCCGTCGCGGGGACGGCATATCCCGACGGGCGCGCGACAACCGGCCAGCCGCTGTTCCTGCGGCTCATCGACGAGGTGCGGGTCGGCTTCGAATACCGGTTCGGCTCGGCCGAGGCGCACGCCGTGCGCGGGACGGCGTCGCTCGCTGCCAAGGTCTCGTCGTCGACCGGCTGGACGCGGACACTGCCGCTCGAGCGCGCGACGCCGTTCACGGGCGACCGCGTCGTCCTCCACGGCACGCTACAGCTGCGGACGCTGCCGCCGCTCCTGCAGCAACTCGAGAGCGCAACCGACGTGCGCGGGAGCTACACGCTCGCACTCGTCCCCCACATCCGCGTGCACGGCACCGCCGGTGGACTCGCGCTCGAAGCCGTGTTCTCGACCCCGCTCTCGTTCTCGCTCGACCCGCTCGAGCTCCAGCCGTTGCTCGCCTCCGCACCCGCCACCCCCGGCGCACCCGCCCGGCCGAGCCCACTTACCCCCTCGAGCTCGGCGTCGGTGACCGGGTCGAGGCCCGGGCCGCTGACGCTCTCGGCCGCCGGCATGGCCGTCCGGGTCTCCCTCGCCCGCCGGATCTCCGTGCTCGGTCTCGCCGCCGCAGCACTCTGCGCGCTCATCGGCCTGCCGGCCGGCATCGGCCGCCTTCGCCGCCGCGACGGCGAGGCCGAGCGGATCAAGAGCCGCTACGCCCGGTTCCTCGTCCCGGTGTCGCACCTCGAAGAGGCATCCGCGCAGCGCGTCGTCGAGGTCGCCGACATGGACGCGCTCGTCAAGATCGCGGAGCGCTACGAGCGGATGATCCTGCACGAGCGGGAACGCGGCGAAGACACGTTCTCCGTCTCCGACGACGGCGTCGTCTACCGCTACGTCGTCGACGAGAGCCGGGCCCGCACCGCCCCCGCGCAGACGGCGACGACGCGCGAGGCGATCATCTAGTGCGCCCTCTCGTACCGTTCGACCGGAGACGCGGATCGTTGGAGGCCGCACGTGC
>DATFMW010000517.1:0-3774 GCA_035266765.1 Gaiellaceae bacterium
GAGGCCGAACATGGAGCGGCTCCAGCTCTTCGATCCCCGGTCGGGCGAGTCGCTCGTCTCCGCCTAGGGTTCGTTCTACTCCGGCGCTCCGAGCAGCGTCGAGGGCGGCCGGCCGAACGGCCGCCACGGCGAATGCGCCCAGGCGTCGCTCGTCCCGCACATCGGGCAGGGCCCCGGCGGGGTCGGCCGCGCGATCCCGTAGCCGCACTCGGAGCAGACGAGGGACAGCGGCGCGCCGTCCACGTCGAGGAGCAGTCGCTCCGCCGTCGTCACGTCTTCGCTCCGACCGGGGCTTCGTCTCGACCGAGCGTGCGCTTCATCTCGGCGACGGTGTGCTCCCCGATCGCCTCCACGATCTCCGGCTGCTCGAGGAGCCGGGCGCGTTCCTCCGGCGTCGACCGGTTGCGGACGTACGGGTCGGCGAGGACGTCTTCGAGCGACCGTCCGCGGGCGCACTCGCGGATCACGTAGCGGCCGACATACTGCTCGCGCTTCGAGGAGGCGAACAAGAAGGAGAACGGGTTCCGGGCGAGCGAGACGCGCATGGGCTTCCTTTCCTTCGGGCGGCGCGGTCTTCTCGAACGGTGCCGGACGCGCAGGCTCCCGGCCATCGGGTCGATCCCCCATCTCGTCTCGCCGGGCGGCCCCTCCGTCCCTCTCGGAACGTCAGCCTCGCGCGGGGATGACGGGGTGATTCGCGCGGATGAGGTCGGTCGGGTCGACCGCCTTCTTGACGCGCCGGAGGCGCTGGTACACGTGCTCGCCCCAGATCGCAGCCGGGTCGCGTGCAGTCTCCGCGAAGTTGGCGACCATGCCGGGGGCCGCCCAGGGGGCGAGAGCCTCGAGGACGACGCCCACGTGCTCGTCCGTGACGGCTGCGAGCACCGGTGTCGGCGCCATCCCCACCGCGTACACGGCGTAGCCGGCGTCGACCGAGGCGAGCACTCCGTTGTCCGGCCGCCGTCGCGCCAGCTCGCCGCCGAGGTGGCGGATCTCGACCGACAGGAGCGACGACTCCGACTGCGCGCCGGCGACCCGGACGAGCGCGTTGACTGCCTCGGCCGGCAGGTCGGTGAGGAGCATGCCGTCACCGCCTGCGGGGACGGGATGCTCGGGGTCCATGTGCAGGCGGCTCAGCTCGGTGAGAGGTGTCGTCCGGAGCGCGGCCCTCGTCGGCCGGAGCGCGCGGAGCGGCGCGAGCAGCAGTTCGGCCTCGGCCGGGGCGCCGGCATAGATCGCCTCGACGACGACGAACGACCCGCCCCGGATCTCCGCAGGTATCTCGGGGAGCGGCGGGAGGCGCAGCAGCCGCCCGACGGTCGTGAGCTCGTCCGGCAGGCTCCGCGCGGTGAGCTTGCGCCACGCCTGCAGCACGTCACGGGCCCGCTCGATCGGCCACCAGAGGATGCCCGCGTACACCTCGTCGAGCGGGAAGAGGCGCAGCTCGAGCGCGGTCACGACACCGAAGCTGCCGCCACCGCCTCGCAGCGCCCAGAAGACGTCGGGCTCGTGCACGTGGTCGACGCGGACGGCCCGCCCGTCGGCCGTCACGAGCTCGGCGGCGACGACGCTGTTCGCGGCGAGGCCGTGGAGGCGGCCCAGCCAGCCCAGCCCGCCGCCGAGCGTGTAGCCGACGACGCCGACGTCCGGAGAGGAGCCCGCGAGCGCTGCGAGCCCGTGCGGGGCCGCGGCCTCGACGACGTCCTGCCACAGCGCGCCCGCCTCGACGCGCGCGATCCAGGCCGCGGGGTCGACCGCGACGCCGCGCATCCGCTCGGTCTTCAGGAGCAGGGTGCCCTCGAGCGCGCCCATCGGCGCGGCGCCGTGGCCCGTCCCCTGCGCTGCGACCCGCCAGCCGCGGGCGCGTGCGAGCTCGACGGCCGCGACGACGTCGGCGACCGCCTCGGCGTAGACGACCGCCTCGGGCCGTTGGCCGACGGCGAGATTCCAGGCCTGCCGGGCCTCGTCCCAGCCGGGCGATTCGGGGTAGACGATCTGCAGCTTGGGGACGGCTCCGGTGCCTGGCATTCGGCTCCTCGTCGGGCGGTCTCGGACCTCCTTGACGATGCAGCGCCGGGGGCCGTCCGGCCATGGGGTCGATCCTCCATCTGCGACGGGCTGTGCGCTCGGGGCGGCCGTTACGCCTGGATCAGGCCGCGGCGGATCGCGTATCGGGTGAGCTCGACGCGGTCGCTCATGCCGAGCTTCTCGAGGATGTTCTGGCGGTGCCGCTCGACGGTCTTGACACTGATCACGAGCTCTGCGGCGATCTCCTTCGAGGTGTGGGCCTCGGCGATCAGCTTCAGCACCTGGAGCTCGCGCGGCGTGAGGACGTCGAACCCGGCCTCGTCCGGGCGGCCGCGCTGGACATAGTCGCGCGCGAGCGTGGCGACCGCGGACGGGTAGAGGAAGGACTGGCCGCGCATCGTCCGCCGGCACGCGTCGACGATGTCGTGGTCGGCGTCGGACTTGAGGACGTACCCGGATGCGCCCGCCCGCAGCGCCTCGAACAGGAACTGCTCGTTGTCGTACATCGACAGCATCAGGAGGCGGAGCTCGGGTTTCCGCTTGTGGAGCTCGGCGGCGGCCTGGATGCCGGTCAGTTTCGGCATCGCCACGTCGAGGACGGCGAGGTGGACGTCCTCGGCGAGCGCCTTCCGGACGGCCTCCGCTCCGTCCGCCGCCTCGGCGACGACGTCGAGGTCGGGCTGCGCGTCGAGCACGGTCTTCAGGCCGGAGCGGACGATCGGGTGGTCGTCGGCGACGAGGATGCGGGTGACGAGCGGGATCGGCATCAGGACGGCCCGGCGGGCACTTCGAGGCGGATCTCGACGCCGCCGCGGCGGGCCGGCTTGACGGCGAGCACGCCGCCGACGAGCATTGCCCGCTCGCGCATGCCGCGGAGGCCGCCGCGCCCGTCCTGCGGGGCCTCCGCGTCGATCCCGACGCCGTCGTCGATCACGCGCAGGACGACGCTGCCGGCGCCGGGCTCGAGCGTCAGCTCGACGCGGCTCGCCCCGGCGTGGCGGGCGACGTTCGTCAGGCTCTCCTGCGCGACCCGGTAGATCGCGATCTCCCCCTCCTCGGACAGCCCCGGGAGGCCGCCCGCGAAGCGGCGCTTGACTGCGATGCCGCTCTGGTCGGCGAACGTCCGCGCCAGCTCGGTCAGGGCGCTCACGAGGCCGAGGTGCTCGAGCAGCGCCGGTCGCAGCTCCTGCGCGATCCTCCGCACCTCCTCGAGCGCGCGGCGGACAGCCTGCCTCGTCCGCTCCGCGCGCAGGGCGCGGTCGTCGGGGTCGGCGTTCGCGTCCGTGAGTGAGTCGAGCTGGAGGAGGACGCCGGTCAGCACCTGGCCGACCTCGTCGTGGAGGCCGCGGGCAATCCGAACCCGCTCTGCCTCCTGGGCTGCGAGCGCACGGCGGCTGCTCTGCCGGCGCTCCGTCTCCAACCGCTCGAGCATCTGGTTGAAGGCGCGCACGACCGCGACCACCTCGACGCCGCCCTGCTCGGGGAGCCGCTGCCCCGGCTGCAGCAGGTCGACCGTCCGCATCCGCTCGACGAGCCGGTCGACCGGAGAGAGCGTCGGCCGCAGCAGGACGAGGTTCGCGGTCAGCATCACGACGAGGCCGACGACGAGGTCGAGCGTCTCCACGACCGCGATCGGGGCGTGGATGCGGCCGGGGGAGACCGCCAGCACGAGTATCCCGACGAGCAGCAGCCCCGCGTTGATCGCGAAGACACGCCACAGCAGCGGTAGCCGGGTCAAGCGCATTG
>DATFMW010000518.1:0-2420 GCA_035266765.1 Gaiellaceae bacterium
CTCGGGCAGGACAAACAGGCGCCCTACGCTCAGCTGGGGCTCCTTGGAGCCCACGTCGATCCGGTGACGGGCTCGAAGTCGTGCGCCTTCGTTCTGCAGGAGAAAGCGGCGGCCCAGGCGGCCCAGGTCGCGGCGGCGGCCGCGACGCGGGCCGAGGTAGCGGCTGCGGCGCTGCAGGTCGAGGAGGCGAGGACCGCCGCGGCGAAGGCCGTCGCGGCCGCGAAGGCTGCGAAGGTGGCGGCCGCGAAGGCCAAGACGGCGAAGGCCGTTGCGGCGGAGAAGCGTGCGGTGGCAAAGGCCGCAGCGGCAAAGGCCGCAGCGGCGAAGGTCGCAGCGGCGAAGGCCAGCCACGCTCGGCCCGCCCGAGTGCATGCTGGCTTCACCGGATAGGCGGCTCCCCACCGCAATGCCAGCGTTGAGGCAGCGAGTGCGGGCGGCACATTGCCACCCGCACTCGTCTTGCTCCTGACGGCTTGCCTGCAGCGGTATGGACGGGCGCGGGCGGAGCGGTACGGGGCAGCAGCGCCGGCCCGGCCCTTGTCGAGCCCGCCCAGGGGCTGGCGCTCCTACTCCGCGCGCACACGGCGATGTCGGCGCCTCGCGACCGCTCGGGCGCGCTGCATGGGCTCGAGAACATCGGCGGCGTACTCGGCACCGCCGTCTCCCCCGGCTGCGTGCGCCTCAGCGACGGCGCCATGCGCTGGCTGGTCGCCCGCATCGGCCCCGGCGCGCCGGCAACCATCACAGGCTAGAGCTGGGTCCGCGTCGAGCCGCCGCAGAAAGCGAACCCGCTGCTCGTCCGTGGAGATGTCCAGGAAGATCGTCAGTAGGCGTGCCCGGTGACCGCCTTCGAGACGGCGAAGCTGACGACGATCAGCACGGCGGCGAAGATCACGATCGCGGCGAGGGCGACGGGGAACGCCCGCCAGGGATGCTCGTCGAAGCCGGGATGCACGTGCGGATGGGGCGCGTGCGGTCTGGGCAGGTGCGTCACGGTGGCATCACCTCCTTCGTGACGAACGGTACGAGAGCCGTTGCCTCGGAGGATACCCCGCGCCGCGCGGCTTCGATCGTCGAGCGCGCGGCCTCGGTAGGCTCGAAACGTGGACCCGCGCACCGGTATCCCGGCGTCCGAGCATGCGGAGCGGCGCGACCGGTTGCTCGAGCGCGTCCGGCACGACGGCCTCACGGGCTACGTTCTCTTCGGCGCGGACGCGATCCAGTACTTCACCGGCTTCTGGTTCCTCTCGAACGAGCGGCCCGTCGTCTACGCCGAGAGCGTCGGCGGCGCATCGGCCGTCTTCGTGCCCGAGTTCGAGGTCGAGCGGACGCGTGCCGAGACGGCGTTCGATCGGATCGAGTCCTATCCGGAGTACCCGGGCGTCGAGCATCCGATGCTGCTGCTCGCGCGCGTCCTCGACGAGCTGGGGATCCGCGGTGCGGTCGGCGCCGACAGCGACGGGTATCCGGGGATCCTCGGCTACCAGGGGCCGGCGCTGAGCGAGGTGTCGGATGCGTGCGTCGCCGGTCTCGGCGATGCGATCGAGGCGATGATGCGGCGCAAGAGCCCGAACGAGATTGCGCTGATCCGCGAGAGTGGACGCTGGTGCGCGCACGCCCACCGGCTGCTCCAGGAGTACACCCGGCCCGGCGTGACCGAGGCCGAGGCGAGCCTCCGCGCCGGGCACGAGACGACGCTCGCGCTGCTCGCGGAGCTCGGCGAGGTCGGTGGTATGTCCTCGTCCGCGGGCGTCTCGGCCGGCTACCGCGGCCAGATCGGCGTGCGCAGCGCGTGGGCGCACGCGGTTGCGCACGCAATCGAGTTCAAGGCCGGCGACATGCTCGTCTCGGAGACGAGCGCCCCGATCTGGGGCTACAACGCCGAGCTCGAGCGGGGGATGGTGATCGGGCCGCCGACCGGCGCACAGCGGCGGCTCTTCGATCACACCGTCGCCGCCCAGGAGGCCGCATTCGCCGCGATCCGGCCCGGCGCTACCTGCGCCGACGTCGACGGCGCCGTCATGCGCTACTTCGAGCGGCACGACCTGCTCCCGTACTGGCGCCAGCACACCGGCCACGGGATCGGCCTGCGCAATCACGAGGCGCCGTTCCTCGACCTCGGCGACCGCACGCCGCTCGAGCCCGGGATGGTCTTCACGATCGAGCCGGGTCTCTACGACTCGGAGCTCGGCGGCTTCCGCCACTCGGACACGGTCGTCGTGACCGAGGACGGCTACGAGAAGCTGACCGACTACCCGTCGGACATCGCGAGCTTGACGCTGCCGCTGTAGCTCGCGAGGCTGCGCCTCGCTCGCTGAGAAATCGAACTGCGCGACCGGGAGAGCGCGGTCTCCCGGTCGCTACGTGCTGTTCGGTGTTGGCCGGCGGTCTGGAAGGAGTGTCTGCCCCGGCGCGCGCGG
>DATFMW010000519.1:0-3725 GCA_035266765.1 Gaiellaceae bacterium
CGTCACGACGGCGCTCAGGTACGCACGCGGCGAGGAGATCTCCGTCCCCTTGCGGCGCGCCCGCTGCTCCCGGGCGAACGCTTCCTGCACGATGTCCTCTGCCTCCGAGACGCTCCCGACCATGCGGTACGCGATCGAGAACAGCAGCGGGCGCAGCTCCTCGTGGTCTCTCATGCGGCGATCGCCTCCCACGCACCGCGCACGGAGAGCCCGCGGCGGAACCCGTCGCGCCAGCTCGCCCACAGCGGGCGCCAGCCGAGCTCGCGCTTCGCCTTCGCGTTCGAGGAGCCGCGGACGGACGTCATCATCGAGACGACGGCCTCGCCCGCGGCCAGTCGCCCGACCCACACGGGCACGCGGCGCGGCGCCGCCGCTCCGAGCGCCTCGGCGAGGATGGGGAGCCACTCCGACACCGGAGCGGGCTTGTCGTCGACGACGTTGAAGACCCCCGCCGCGGGCCCCTCGATCGCGGCGACCGTGGCGCGCGCCGCGTCGTCGACGTGCACGAACGACCAGATGCCCGCGCCGTCGCCGACGATCGGGAACCGGCGCTTTCTGACGAGCACCGCATGCTCGCCGTCCTCGGCGATCGACGTACCCGGCCCGTAGAGGCCGCCGTAGCGGAGCACGACGCCGTCGAGCCCGTCCGCCGTCGTCACGGCCGCCTCGAGGTGCCGGATCGCCGCGAGCGTCCGGCGCATGCTCGCGGGCGGGGTCTGGTCGAGCGGATCGGCCTCGTCCTTGACCGGGCCGCCCTCGCGCGCGTTCGGCCAGCCCGTGTAGCTCTGTGCGACGAACCGGGACGCACCCGCCCCGAGGGCCGCCTCCAGCAGGATGTCCGTGCCCCGTGTCCGCAGCAGGTTCGTCGCCGCAAACGCGTCGTCGAAGCGGCGCAGGTCGCTGACTCCGGCGAGCGCCGTCAGCTGGTGGACGACGACGTCGGGTCGCGCCGACGAGACGGCTTCTCTCATTGCCGCGGCGTCGAGCCCGTCGACGACGACGGGCGTCGCGCCGAGCTCGTGGAGCAGGTCGGCCTTCGCGGCGATCCGCGTGGTCGCCGTCACTTCGTGCCCCTGCATCGCGAGCAGCGGCACGAGCCGTCGGCCGATCGCTCCCGTTCCTCCTGCCAGAAAGACGCGCATCTCGCTTCCTCCTCGGTTGCTCGTCCCCCTAGACGAGACCGCGGCGCGTTTCGTGACATGCCTCAGATCGCGAGGACGAGCTTGCCGCGGACGTGCCCCGCCTCGAGCAGCTCGTGGGCGGCCGCCGCGTCCTCGAGCGGGAAGACCTCCTGGACGTGCGGGCGCAGCCGGCCCTCGTCGACGAGCCGCCCGAGCGTCTCGAGCTGGTCGCCGTCGGGACGCACGTACTGGTAGAGATGCCCCTCGCCGGGCTGGACGATCGAGACGACGCGGTCGGCGATCTGCTTCGTCCGCTCGAGCATCTCGCCGCCGAGCGGGTCGAGTGCCGCGTCCACGTGCTCCGGCAGCGCGCCGGAGCGGTAGTCGAGGAACTCGGCCCCGAGACTGCGCACGAACTGCTCGTTCGCGGCGCTCGCCGTGCCGATCGCCCGGGCGCCGAGCGCATCCGCGATCTGCACGGCGAAGTGGCCGACGCCGCCCGCCGCCGCGTGCACGAGCACGGTCTCGCCGGCCGCGAGCTCGAGCCGGTCGACGAGGCACTGCCACGCCGTCAACGCGGCGAGCGGCATCGCGGCGGCCGTCTCCCAGAAGAGCGACCCCGGTTTCGCGGCGACGAACTCCTGCGGCACGACGACCTGCTCGCAGTACGTGCCCTCGCCGATGAAGTGCTTGCGGCAGTACGCCCACACCTCGTCGCCGGGCGCGAAACGCGTCACCGCCGGGCCGACCTCCGCGACGACGCCGGCCGCGTCCCAGCCCAGGATGACGGGGAACACGTGTGGGAAGCGCGGCACCTGCCGTCCCTCGCGCGTCTTCCAGTCCACCGGGTTGACGCCCGCGGCCCGGATCGCGATGCGGACGCCGTCCGGGAGGAGCGGCGGCTCGGGCACGTCTGCGAGCCGCAGCTTGTCGCGGCCGCCGAACTCCTCGATTGCGATCGCTTTCATGCGAGCAGGCTTCCGTCGAGGTCGCACAGCGAGGAGCCGCCGCAGAGCGCGAGCGTCAGGTCGACCTCCGCGAGCAGCTGCCGCAGCACTGCCTCGACGCCGGCCGCGCCGCCGACCGCGAGTCCGTACGCGTACAGCCGTCCGAGCAGCACCGCGTCCGCGCCCAGCGCGAGCGCCTTGACGACGTCGGCGCCGCGGCGGATGCCGCCGTCCACGAGCAACGGATAGTCGGGCCCGACCGCTTCGCGTACCTCGGTGAGCGCGTCGAGCGTCGCCACCGCTCCGTCCACCTGGCGGCCGCCGTGATTCGAGACGACGATCCCGTCGACGCCGTGCTCGCGGGCGAGCAGCGCGTCGTCACCGCGCAGGACGCCCTTCACGAGCAGCGGTACCGAGACGCGCTCGCGCAGCCAGTCGAGGTCGTCCCACGTGAGCCCGAGGTTCGAGAACGTCATCAGCATCGCCCCGGCCGCTGCGAGCAGGTCATCCTCCGGCGCCCGGTCGAGCTTCGCGCGGAACACCGGGTCGGTGAAGAAGTTCGCGCAGCCCTCGCCGCGGAGAAACGGCAGGTACGCGTTCCGGAGGTCGCGCGGGCGCCAGCCGAGCGTCGGCGTGTCGATCGTGACGACGATCCCGGAGTAGCCGGCCGCCTCCGCCCGCTCGACGAAGCTCGCCGCCACGTCGCGATCGTTGACCCAGTAGAGCTGGAACCAGCGCGGCGTCTCGCCCATCGCCTCGGCGACCTCCTCGAGCGACGACGAGGCGGCGGTGGAGACGACGAACGGGACACGGGCCGCCGCCGCGCCGCGCGCCGCGCCCACCTCGGCGTCGGCGTGCGCGATCGAGAGCACGCCCACCGGCGCGAGGAAGACCGGGGAGGGGGAGCGCGTGCCGAGCACCTCGACGGAGAGGTCGCGGTCGACGTTCCCGGCCAGCATCCGCGGCCGTAGCCGCCGCCGCTCGAGCGCGTCGAGATTCGCGCGCATCGTCGCCTCGCCGCCGGCGCCGCCCGCGATATACCCGAACGCGCCGAGGTCGAGCGCCGCCTCGGCGGCCGCCTCCCAGTCCTCCGGCCCGACCGGCCACTCCGCGCGGCCGCCGATGTAGATCGCGTTCTGCACGCTGCTGCCGTCGAAGGTGTTCACGTGCCGATCATCCCACGACTGGGCGCAGGCTCGCCAGGCGCGCGTAAGCTCCGCACCGTGGATGCCAGGATGTTGCTCGCCGCCTCGCTCGACGATCTGCTGGCGGATGCGCGCGCGGTGCGGGCCGAGCACCGGCCGCGGCTGGTGACGTTTTCGCCGAAGGTGTTTGTCCCGCTGACGAAGCTCTGCCGCGACGTCTGCCACTACTGCACCTTCGCCGCGCCGCCGCGCCAGGGCGAGCGCGTGTATCTGACGATCGACGAGGTGCTCGTGATCGCGCGCGCGGGTGCCGCCGCCGGTTGCCGTGAGGCGCTCTTCACGCTCGGCGACAAGCCGGAGCTGCGCTACGCCACCGCCCGCGAGGAGCTCGCCGCGCTCGGCTGCGAGACGACTCTCGAGTACGTCGAGCGCGCGGCGCGGGCGGTGCTGGAGGAGACGGGTCTTCTGCCGCACCTGAATCCGGGTGTGCTGACCGATGCCGACGTGCGTGC
>DATFMW010000520.1:0-2880 GCA_035266765.1 Gaiellaceae bacterium
CGTTTCTCGACGCGCACGTGCCGGGGTCGCGCTGGTCGCACTGGAAGGCGTTCTGCTGGCACGACACGGAGCGGCGCTTCCCCTCGCCGGAGACGATCGCCGAGCGTCTCGGCGCGTTCGGCGTCGGCTCGGACGACGAGCTCGTCCTCGTCGGCGACCCGATCCAGTTCGCCGCCTACGCGTACTGGGTGCTGCACATGCTCGGCCGCCCGGCCCGCATCCTCGACGGCGGCCGCGCGCGCTGGCTCGCGGGTGGCTTCCCCGTCGAGTCGGGCGAGCCGGAGCCGCTGCGCATCGAGCACGCCGTGCCGACCGTCACACCGGACTTCGCGTCGATCGTCGGCCGCGACGAGGTGCTCGCCTCGCTCGGCGGCGACGCGCTCCTGCTCGACCTCCGCAGCGCCGAGGAGTACCGCGGCGAGCGGGTCGCGCCCCTCACCGCACCGATGGACCACGGCGCCGAGCGTCACGGCCACATCCCGGGCGCCCGCCACCTCCCCCACGAATGGCTGCTCGCCGACGACGGCACCCTGCTGCCGCCCGACGAGCTGCGCGCGATCTTCGCCGACGCCGGGCTCGGTCCGGATGCCGACGTGATCGCCTACTGCCGGCTCAGCCACCGCGCCTCACTCGGCTGGTTCGTCCTCACCGAGCTCGTCGGCCACGACCGCGTCCGCGTCTACGATGGCTCGTGGACGGAGTGGGGCAGCATGGTCGGGATGCCGGTCGAGCGCGAGACGATGCCGTGAGCTCCGGCCGCGGCGACGGATTCCGCCTCGTCTCGCACTCCGGCCTCGACGGCTGCGGCGACGGCATGCAGGTGCTGCGCGAGGGCGACGCCCTCTACGTCGCGCACTACGGCAAGAGCGGCATGGGCACGACCGTCCTCGACGTCTCCGATGCGGCGCGGCCGCGGATCGTCGACCAGTGGCCGGCGCCGGCCGGCACGCACACGCACAAGGTGCAGGTCGCGGACGGCCTCATGCTCGTGAACGAGGAGCGGTTCAAGGGCGCCGGCGAGTGGAGCGCGGGCATGGTCGTCTACTCCGTGTCGGAGCCGCTCGCGCCGCGACGGCTCGGCCGCTTCGAGCTCGGCGGCGAGGGCGTCCACCGGATCGTCTGGACGGGCGGCCGCTACGCGCATGCGTCCGTGACGCCGGAGGGATACGCCGACCGGATCTGGATGATGATCGACCTCGCCGACCCGTCGCGTCCCGTCGAGGCGGCGCGCTGGGAGCTCGACGAGCCGCAGCCCGAGGGCAAGCGCTACGCGGCGCACCACGCGCTCGTCGAGGACGGCATCGGCTACCTCGGCTACGGCGACGCGGGCCTCCTCGTGCTCGACCTCGCGGAGATCACCCGGCCGCGCCTGCTCGCCCGGCTCGGCTGGGAGCCGGGCGGCGGAACGCACACGTGCCTGCCGCTGCCGGGGCGTGGGCTCGTCGCCGTCACCGACGAGCAGATGACCGACGGGCCGGGCGCGCCGCCGCGGCTCGTGCGCGTCGTCGACGTCTCCGACCCCGCCGCGCCGGCGGTCGTCGGCGTCTGCCCGGCGCCGGGGGCGGAGTTCGACGCGCTGCCGCTCCGCTACGGCCCGCACAACCTGCACGAGAACCGCGCCGGGAGCTACCGCAGCGCGCGCGTCGTCTTCGCGACGTACTTCAACGCGGGCCTGCGGGTCTACGACCTCGCCGACCCGGCCGCGCCGGCCGAGGTGGCCTGGTGGGTGCCCGACGCGCCCGGAGACCAGGGCGTCGCGCAGACGAACGACCTGTTCGTCGAGGAGAGCGGCCGCACGTGGATCACCGATCGCTTCACCGGCGGCCTGCACTGTCTGGAGCCCGAGCCAGCCCTGGCCGAGCTCCTCCGCGCAGCCCGGCTCGCCAAGTAACACGTTGTCACTATCTCCGGGAGACGCCCGGAACCAGGCGGATTCCGGCTCTCGTCCCGGCATCTCCGCCTTGTAACAGTCTGTTACTTGGCCCAGGTGGCGCGCAGGACCCTCAGCCAGTTGCCGTGCGCGAGCGCGCGCAGGTCAGGCTCGCTCCAGCCGCGGGCGGCGAGGCCCTCCAGCACCGCCGGGACGCGGGTCGCGTCGGCGAGCACGTCCGGTGGGTGCGCGCCGTCGAAGTCCGAGCCGAGCGCCACGTGCTCCACGCCGATCCGCTCGGCCACGTACTCGACGTGGGCGAGGATCGTCCCGAGCGGCGTGTCGGGGACGAGGTCGGCGTCGGCGCGCGTCATCGGCGTGTCGAAGACGATCGCGGCGAGGCCGCCGGAGCCGCGGATCGCGTCGAGCTGCCGGTCGGTGAGGTTGCGGGGGATCGGGCAGAGCGCGTGGATGCCGCCGTGGGTCGAGACGAGCGGCGCCCTCGAGAGCCGCGCCACGTCGTCGAAGCCGGCGCCGTTCAGGTGGGCGAGGTCGACGAGCAGACCGAGCTCGTTGCAGGCGGAGACGAGCGCGCGCCCGGCCGCCGTCAGCCCAGGGCCCGTGTCCGGGTCGCCGGGGAAGCGGAACGGGACGCCGTGCCCGAACGCGTTCGGGCGGCTCCAGACGATCCCGACCGAGCGCAGGCCCCGCTCGGCCCACGCCTCGAGGTTCCCGAGCCCCGGCTCGAGCGGCTCCGCGCCCTCGAGATGGAGGATCGCGCCGGGCCCGGCCTCGCCGGCAAGGCAGCGCTCGAGCTCCGCGACCGTGCGGACGAGCTCGAGGTCGCGCTCTGCGAGCGCGGCCAGCTCGCCGGCGATGCGCACCGCCCGCTCGAACGGGAGCGGCGGCTCGAGCGGCACCTCGTAGCCGGCTGCGGTCGGCCTGACGGCCGAACGCGGGTCCGTCTGCTCCTCGTCGGCGGCCGGCACGAAGATCGCGAAGAACCCGGC
>DATFMW010000521.1:0-8450 GCA_035266765.1 Gaiellaceae bacterium
GGGGGCGATCGTCGCCGGGATCCGCCAGACGACGGGCGCGAAGGCCGTGACGCTCGGCAAGCCCTCGCCGCTCGCGCTGCGCGAGATGTGCCGGGCGCTCGATGTCCCGCCCGCCGGCGCGCTCGTCGTCGGCGACGACCTCGACCTCGAGATCGAGATGGCTCGGCGCGCGGGAGCTCGCACCGCCCTCGTCCTCACCGGCATCTCCTCGGAGGGCGACGTCAGGGCCCGGCCCGCGGCTCGGCGTCCGGACGCGGTGCTCGCGGACGTGACCGGGCTTTTGTTCCGATAATCGGAACAGTGTCTTGACAATCGACACTAGTTCGTCGTAGCGTCCTCGTCGTTCTGCCGTCCGTGCTGTTCCCACCAGGGAGGGGACCTGAATGCCCGACGAGTTCGCAACGCGTGAGATCACGAGACGCGATCTGCTGAAGCGCGCCGGAGTCGGCGCCGCGGGTTTCGTCGTCACCGGCTCGCTCGCCGAGCCCGTCTGGGCGCGGCCGCGCGCGGCCGACGCCGGCAATCTCATCAAGCTGGGGTTCGTGAGCCCCCTCACCGGGCCGGCGGCCGGCTTCGGCGAAGGCGACCCTTACGTCATCAGCCTTGCGAAGAAGGGCTTCGCGCGGGGGTTGACGATCGGCGGGAAGCACTACTCCGTCGAGATCATCAACAGGGACAGCCAGTCGAGCCCGGCGAGGGCCGCGCAGGTCGCAAACGAGCTGATCCACAACGACGGGATCGACCTCATGCTCGCCACGTCGACGCCCGAGGTCGTGAACCCGGTCGCCGACGCGTGCGAGGCCGCGGGCGTGCCCTGCGTCGGCACGGTCGACCCGTGGGAGTCGTGGTACTTCGGCCGCGGGGCGAAGCCGGGCGGGCCGAACCCGTTCCGCTACTCGTACCTCTTCAGCTTCGGAGTCGCGCAGTTCGCGGGCGCCTACGAGCACCTCTGGCCGCAGGTCAAGACGAACAAGGTCGTCGGCGTGATGTATCCGAACGACGCCGACGGCAACGCGTTCCGCGCGAGCCTGATCCCGGTGCTCGAGAAGGCCGGCTACAAGGTCGTCGATCCGGGCGCCTACCAGGACGGCCAGACCGACTACACGTCGCTGATCACGACCTACAAGAAGCACAGGTGCGAGATCTTCCACTGCGCGCCGATCCCGCCCGACTTCACGACCCTGTGGAAGCAGGCGGCACAGCAGGGCTACACGAAGATGGTCAAGATCGCCCAGCTCGCGAAGACGGGTCTCTTCCCGTCGCAGATCGCGGCCTCGGGCAAGCTCGGCCCGCTGCTCGCGAGCGGCGCGTACTGGACGCCCCACTTCCCGTACCACTCGCCGCTCACGCGCGTCTCCTCGAAGAAGCTCGGCGACGGCTACACGGCGAAGACGGGCCGCCAGTGGAACCAGCAGCTCGGCGCGTCGCTCTCCCTCTTCGACGTGGCGGAGGCCGTGCTCAAGAAGAGCGGCAACCCGAAGGACAAGACGAAGGTCGCCGACGCGTTCAAGCACCTGAACGTGATGACGCCGTCCGGGCGGCTGCACTGGGGAACCGGTGGGGCGCACAACCCGGTCCCGAACGTCGTCACGACGCCGATCATCGGCGGTCAGTGGGTGCGCTCGCCGAAGGGGAGCAAGTTCCCGCTCGACTTCGTCCTGTGCGAGCACTCCGGCGACCCGCACGTGAAGATCCAGGCGAAGCTGAAGCCGTACAAGGGTTGATGACGGAAGGAGACGGTGCGGCGCTCCTTGCCGCCGTCGGGGTCAGGAAGCGGTTCGGCGCGCTCGTCGTGCTGGACGGCGTGGACTTCTCGGTTGGGGTCGACGAGGCCGTTGGCATCGTCGGCCCCAACGGCGCCGGCAAGACGACGCTGCTGAACGTGTTCGCCGGGTCGCTGCGCCCGGACGGCGGCAGCGTGCTCTTTCGCGGCGCGGACGTGACGTCCGCGGGCGCGGCGGGGCGCTGCCGGCTCGGGATCGCCCGGGCCTACCAGGTGCCGAAGCCGTTCGGCGGCATGACCGTCTTCGAGAACGTCTTCGTCGGTGCCTCCACCGGCGGAGGCCACGGCCGCCGCGACGCGTACCGGCGGGTCGCCGAGGTGCTCGAGCAGTGCGAGATGCTCGAGCTGGCGAACCGCCCCGCGGAGTCGCTCGGCCTGCTTCACCGCAAGCGGCTCGAGCTCGCACGCGCGCTGGCGACGAGCCCGGAGGCGCTCCTGCTCGACGAGATCGCGGCGGGCCTCACCGATGAGGAGGCGTCCCATCTCGTCGCGACGATCCGCGAGCTGCGACGGCAGGGTGTCGCGATCGTGTGGATCGAGCACATCGTCCACGTCCTCGTCCAGGTCGTCGAACGGCTGATCTGCATGGACGGCGGCCGCGTGATCGCCGAGGGCGAGCCGGAGGCCGTGATGAAGGACGCGGCCGTGATCGACGCGTACCTCGGCAGCGCGGCGACCGGGGGCGGCGTCTCGTGAGCCTGCTCACGGTCGAGGAGCTCGACGTCCGGCACGGCCTGCTGCAGGCCGTCCGGCAGGTGTCGTTCGAGATCGCCGAAGGGGAGGCGTTCGCGCTCGTCGGTGCGAATGGGGCCGGGAAGACGACGCTGCTGCGCTCGATCGCGGGCGCGCACCG
This sequence comes from Gaiellaceae bacterium, assembly GCA_035266765.1. Classification (GTDB taxonomy): domain Bacteria; phylum Actinomycetota; class Thermoleophilia; order Gaiellales; family Gaiellaceae; genus Palsa-739. The sequence continues at coordinate 2,637 of DATFMW010000521.1, forward strand.
CCTCACCGGCGGCCGGATCGTCTTCGGCGGGCGCGACATCACCTCGCTCCCCGCCTACAAGCGGGTGAAGGCCGGGATCGCGCTCGTTCCCGAAGGGCGCCGGCTGTTCCCGAACCTGAGCGTCGAGGAGAACCTGCGCGTCGCCGGCGCCGCCCGTCGCTCCGGCCGCTGGACGGTGGACGCGGTGCTCGAGGCGTTTCCGCTGCTCCAGCCGCTGCGGCGCAAGCGGGCGGCGAGCCTGTCCGGCGGCGAACAGCAGGCGACCGCGATCGGGCGGGCGCTGATGACGAACCCGCGCCTGCTGCTGCTCGACGAGGTGTCGCTCGGTCTCGCGCCGATCGTCGTCGAGGGTGTCTACCGCTCGCTCGCGACGCTGATCGAGGCCGGGACGACCGTGCTGCTCGTCGAGCAGGACCTCGCCAGGGCGATGAGCGTGGCCGACCGGGTCGTCTGCATGCTCGAGGGCCGGATCGTGCTCGAGGGGCTGCGCGGCGAGCTGACTCGCGAGCAGGTGACGGCCGCCTACTTCGGGCTCGACCGCAGGGAGGCGACCGCGTGACCTGGGTCAGCGTCGTCATCCACGGCATGCTGCTCGGCGGCGTCTACGCGCTGCTCGCGAGCGGACTCTCGCTGATGTTCGGCGTGATGCGGATCATCAACCTCGCGCACGGGTCGCTTGCGCTCGTCGGCGCGTACATGGCGCTCCTGCTCACCGAGCACCTGCACATCTCGACGTATCTCTCGCTCGCGGTCGTGCTGCCCGGGGCCCTGATCGTCGGGTACCTGCTCCAGCGCACCATGCTCGAGCGGAGCCTCCGCGCCGGGCAGCTCGTGCCGCTGCTGACGACGTTCGGGCTCCTGATCGTGATCGCGAACCTCCTGCAGCGGTTCTTCTCGCCCGACGTCCACTCGCTCGACGCCGGCCGGATCGGCCCGGCGAGCTGGCAGGTCTCGAGCAGCCTCACGATCGGGTGGTTCGACGTCCTGACCTTCGGGCTCGCGTTTGCGGTGCTCGGCGGCCTCCAGGTCGTGCTCAAGTACACGCAGCTCGGCCGCGAGCTGCGCGCGACGGCTGAGGATCCTGACACGGCCGAGCTCGTCGGCGTCAACGCGCGTGCCGTCTACGCGCGCGCGACCGCGATCGCGGTCGCCACCGCCGCGCTCGCCGGCGTCTTCTACGGCATCCGCTCGGGGTTCGACCCGAACGCCGGCGCGAACGAGCTGCTGTATGCGTTCGAGGCAGTGGTGATCGGCGGGATCGGCTCGCTCTGGGGCACCCTCGGCGGCGGGATCGTGCTCGGGGTCGCGCAGTCGGTCGGCGCCCAGATCAACACGGAGTACTTCGCACTCGCAGGACACGTCGTCTTCCTCGTCGTGCTCGTCCTGCGCAGCATGCGCCAGGCAGGCGCGCTCAGGCTCCTCCGCGGGAAGGTCGCATGATCGAGCACGCCCATCCGGCCGCGACCGTGCCCGGCTTCCGCGTCGAGCGCTGGACGTGGCTGTCGATGGCGTTCAGCGGCGGCCTCGCCGGGCTCGTCGTCCTGCTCGCTTTCGCGCCGCTGCTCGTCGGCGCGAACACGCAGACGAACCTGATCCAGCTTTTCTTCCTCGTGATCATGGCGATGATGTGGAATGCGCTCGCCGGCTACGGCGGGCTCGTCTCGGTCGGGCAGCAGGGCTTCATCGGGATCGGCGCGTACGCGGCCGTCTTCCTCTGCGTCCAGCACCCGCTCAACCCCTACGTGTCGATGTTCCTCGGCGCGCTGATCGGCGGCGCGATCGCGATCCCGGTCGCCCTCGTCGTCCTCTGGCTCAAGAACGGCGCGTTCGCGATCGCGACCTGGGTCGTCGCGGAGGCGTTCGCGATCCTCGTCTCGCTCGACCCGAACCCCGCGATCGGCGGAGGCACCGGCACGTCGGCGCTGCTGCCCTTCAACTTCCGCTACACCCCCGACCAGCGGCTCCACTACACGTACTGGGCGGCGCTCGGCGCGGTCGCCGTCCTGCTCCTGCTGCTGTTCGTGCTCCTGCGCAGCCGGCTCGGTGCTTCGCTCCAGGCGATCCGCGACGACGAGGAGGCCGCGGCCTCGGTCGGCGTTCGGGTGCTGCTCGGCAAGGGCATCCTGTTCGTGATCGCGGGTGCGGGATCGGCGGCGGCGGGGGCGATCATCCTCGCCTGGCAGCTCTCGATCCAGCCGCTCGGGCCCGACTCGATCTTCGGCATCAACTGGACGGCGAAGATGATCTTCATGGTGCTCGTGGGCGGCCTCGGTACGTTCGAGGGGCCGATCATCGGCGCCGTCGTCCTCTACGTGCTCCAGACCTATGTCTCGAACGGCGGTGTCTGGTACTTCGTGATGCTCGGCGGGATCGCGATCGGCTTCGCGCTGCTCGCGCCGCGCGGCATCTGGGGGACGATCCAGGAGCGGTTCAACGTCCAGCTCCTGCCGGTGGGCTACCGCCTGCGCACGGGAGGCGGGCGATGAAGATCACGGCGGCGGTCGTCGAGACGAAGGGCGGGCCGTTCGTTCTCGAGGAGCTCGAGCTCGGCGAGCTGCGCCCGGACGAGGTGCTCGTCGCGGTGCACGCCTCCGGCATCTGCCACACCGACCTGATCTGCCGCGACCAGTGGATCCCGGTGCCGCTGCCGGCGGTGCTCGGGCACGAGGGCGCGGGCCTCGTCGAGGCGGTCGGCAGCGCGGTCACCGGCCTCGCCCCCGGCGACCGCGTCGCGATGAGCTTCGACTCGTGCGGGCACTGCCCGAGCTGCGCGAGGGCACGCGGCGTCTACTGCTACTCGTTCTACGACTGGAACTTCGCGGCCGCGCGGCCCGGCGACGGCTCGAGTGCGCTCTCCCGCGACGGCGAGCTCGTGCACGCGCACTTCTTCGGCCAGTCGAGCTTCGCGACGCACGCCGTCGCGCGCGAGCGGAACGTCGTCCGGATCGACGACTCGATCCCGTTCGAGGTCGTCGCCCCGTTCGGCTGCGGCATCCAGACCGGCGCCGGCTCGGTGCTGAACGTCATGCGGCCGCAGCCCGGCTCGAGCGTCGCCGTCTTCGGAGCGGGCGCCGTCGGGCTCGCGGCGATCATGGCGGCGCGCATCGCCGGCTGCACGACGATCGTCGCCGTCGACCTGCACGACCATCGCCTCGAGCTCGCGTGCGAGCTCGGCGCGACGCACGGCGTCAACGCCGGTCAGCAGGATCCGGCCGAGGCGATCCGTGCCCTCACCGGCGCCGGCGCCGACTTCACCCTCGAGGCTTCCGGCGGGCGGACGGCGCTGCGCGCGGCGATCGACTCGCTCGCGCCGATGGGCGACTGCGTGATCGTCGGCGCTCCCGCGCTCGGCACCGAGGCGAGCTTCGACGTCAACGCGCTCTTCACCGCGGGCAGGCGCATCGTCGGCGTCGTCGAGGGCGAGAGCATCCCGTCGCAGTTCGTGCCGCGCCTCGTCGACCTCTGGCGGCGCGGCGAGTTCCCCGTCGACCGCATCACGACCACCTACGACTTCGACCAGATCGACCAGGCAGCACACGACGCCGAGAGCGGCGCCGTCGTGAAGCCGGTCCTTCGCATGGCCTAGCCAGAAGAGAGGAGCACCACCAGGATGGCAACGACGACGGCGCAGAAGCACCGGCAGTTCATCGGCGGCGAGTGGGTCGGCGCGGTGGACGGCGCGACCTACGAGGACTCCGACCCGTTCACGGGCGAGGTCGTCGCGACCGCGCCGGCGGGCTCCGCCGAGGACGCGAAGCGTGCGGTCGAAGCGGCCGCGGCGGCGTTCCCGGCCTGGTCGCAGACGCCTCCGGCCGAGCGTCAGCGCGTCTTCCTCGAGGCGGCCGACCTGCTCGAGGCGCGCACGGAGGAGGTCGTCTCGCTGCTCGCGCGCGAGACCGGCGCGACCTTCGGCTTCGGGATGTTCCAGTGCATGTTCGTGCCGAACCTGTTCCGTCAGGCGGCTGCGCTCGCGTACGCGCCGCTGGGCCAGATCATCCCGTCGGACACGGGCACGTTCGCGATGGGGATCCGCAAGCCGGCCGGCGTCGTCGCCGCGCTGGCACCCTGGAACGCGGCCCTGATCCTTTCGGCCCGGTCGATCGCGGCGCCGCTCGCGCTCGGCAACACCATCGTCCTGAAGCCGTCGGAATGGTCGCCGTTCACGGGCGGCCTGCTCTGGGGCGAGATCTTCGCCGAGGCCGGGCTTCCGGCCGGTGTGCTGAACATCGTCACGCACGCGCCCGGCGGCGCCCCGCCGATCGGCGACGCGCTGATCGAGCACCCCGCAGTTCGGCGGCTCAACTTCACCGGCTCGAGCCAGGTCGGGCGGATGATCGCCGTCGCCGCCGGTCGGCAGCTGAAGCGCGTCGTCCTCGAGCTCGGCGGCCACAACCCGCTGATCGTGCTCGCCGACGCCGATCTCGAGTACGCCGTCAACGCGTCGGCGTTCGGGTGCTACCTCCACCAGGGCCAGATCTGCATGTCGACCCGCCGCATCTACGTCGAGCGCTCCGTCGCGGACGAGTTCATCTCGAGGCTCGCCGAGAAGACGAAGGGCCTGAAGGCGGGCGACCCGAAGGAGCACGACACGATCATCGGCCCGCTCATCAACGAGCAGGCCCTCGAGATGGTGCGCGGCCGCGTCGACCGGGCCGTCGCCGAAGGGGCGAAGGTGCTCGCCGGCGGCGAGGCGGTCGGCCCGTGCTTCCAGGCGACGCTCCTCACCGACGTGCCCGCCGACTCCGACTTCGCGAAGCACGAGACGTTCGGGCCGGTTGCCGCCGTCGAGATCGTCGACAGCGCCGAGGAGGCCGTCGTGAAGGCGAACCGGACGAGCTACGGCCTCTCGGCCGGGATCATCACGTCGAACCGCGACCGGGGCTTCGCGCTCGCCCAGCAGATCGACTCGGGGATCGTCCACGTCAACGACCAGACCGTGGCGGACGAGCCGCAGATGCCGTTCGGCGGCGTCAAGGACTCCGGCTTCGGGCGCTTCGGCGGCCAGGCGGTCGTGGACGAGTTCACCGAGCTGCGCTGGGTGACCGTCCGCAGCGGCGGCCATCCCTTCCCGTTCTAGGAGACACGTGCCCATCGTCCCTCTCAGCGACGCGATCCTCGAGCTCGTCCACGACGGCGACGTCGTCGCGCTCGAGGGCTTCACGCACCTGATCCCGTACGCGGCCGGGCACGAGATCGTCCGCCAGGGCAGGCGCGACCTGACGCTCGTCCGGATGACCCCCGACGTGATCTACGACCAGCTGCTCGGGATGGGCTGTGCGCGGAAGCTCGTCTTCTCGTGGGGAGGGAACCCGGGCGTCGGCTCCCTGCACCGGCTCCGGGACGCCGTCGAGCAGGGGTGGCCGCACCCGCTCGAGCTCGAGGAGCACTCGCACGCAGGGATGGCGGCCGCGTACGCGGCGGGCGCGGCGAACCTTCCGTTCGGCGTCCTGCGCGGGTACAGCGGGGGCGACCTGCCGGCACGGACCCGCGTCAAGACGGTCGAGTGCCCGTTCACGGGCGAGCAGCTGGCGGCGGTGCCGGCGCACCGGCCGGACGTCGGCATCGTCCACGCGCAGCAGGCCGACCGGCGCGGGAACGTCCAGCTCTGGGGGATCACCGGCGTCCAGAAGGAGACCGTGCTCGCGTCGGGGCGCGCGATCGCGACGGTGGAGGAGATCGTCGACGAGCTGGAGCTCCGGCCGGGCGGCATCGTCCTGCCGGCCTGGGTGCTCGACGCCGTGTCGCTCGCGCCGCGCGGAGCCCACCCGTCGTATGCGCACGGCTACTACGACCGCGACAACGACTTCTACGTCG
>DATFMW010000522.1:0-2541 GCA_035266765.1 Gaiellaceae bacterium
GTACCACCTGAACCGCCTCCAGGCGCTCGAGGCGGAGCGCGACTACTGCGTGACGCTCAACGAGGACATCGCCGAGGAGCACGTCCTCGAGCGCTTCTCGTACGAGCATCCGCTCTACACGGTCGAGACGCTGCGCGCCCAGGCCGAGCTGCCGCGGCTCGCCGGCGGGCGGACGCAATACGCGGGCGCGTACTTCGGCAACGGCTTCCACGAGGACGGGCTCGCGAGCGGCGTGGCGGCCGCCCGCGGCCTCGGGGTCGACTGGTGATGCGGTCCGCCGTCTACACGGGGACGCTCGTCCACGCGCGCCGGACGCCTGCCCGCCACGTCTTCCGCTATCCGGTCTCGATGTGGCTCTTCGACCTGGACGAGCTGCCCGAGCTCGAGCAGCGGCTCGCGCTCTTCTCGGTCAACCGGCCGAACGTCGTCACGCTGCGCGACCGCGACCACTTCGACGGCACGGCCCCGCTCAAGCAGGCGGTGCTCGATCTCGTCGCCGACCCGTCGGTCGAGCGGGTGCTCCTGCTCACGCAGCCGCGCGTGCTCGGCTACGTCTTCAACCCGGTCAGCTTCTACTGGTGCTACCGCGCCGACGGCTCGCTCGCCTGCATCGTCTCCGAGCTGAACAACACCTTCGGCGAGCGCCTGCCGGAGGTGCTGCGCGGCCCCGAGCTCCGCTACGAGCAGCGCAAGCGGCTGCACGTCTCGCCGTTCTTCGGGCTCGACCAGAGCTACGAGTACGCGTTCTCGCAACCCGGAGACGAGGTCTGGGCGCGGATCCACGTCCGCGACGACGACGGGGAGCGGCCGCTCACCGCGATCGTCCACGGCCGCCGCCGCGAGCTGACGAACGCGTCGCTCGCCCGCCTGCTCGCGCGCTACCCGCTGCAGCCGCTGCAGGTGACGGCCCTCATCCACTGGCAGGCCCTGCGCCTCCTCCTCAAGCGTGTCCCGTTCCACCACAAGCCGCCGTTCGTGCCCGGACGGGGATCGGTGCGATGAGCGTCGTCGAGCGCACGCTCCGCCGCGAGCCGCGCCCGCACGGCCGCATCCTCGATCGCGCTACGTTCGCGTTCCTCGAGCGGGCGCTCGAGCAGCTCGAAGGGGGCGCGCTCGAGGTCACGCTGCCCGACGGATCGCAGCGGCGCTTCGGGCACGGCGAGCCGGTCACGCTGCACGTGCGCGACCGGGCGCTGCTGCGGCGGCTCGCCACGCGCGGCAAGCTCGGCCTCGGCGAGTCGTTCACCGCCGGCGAGTGGGACTCCGACGACCTCGTCGGGCTCTTCGAGCTCCTGCTCCGCAACGCCGACGCCGTATCGCGGCGGCATCCGCGGCTGCGCCGGGTGCTGGACGCGCGGGCACGCCCGAACACGCGCAACGGTCTGCTCCGGGCGCGCGGCAACATCGCCTACCACTACGACCTCGGCAACGACCTCTTCGCGCTCATGCTCGACGAGACGATGACGTACTCGTGCGCCCTCTTCGAGCGTCTCGACGAGCCGCTCGCCGACGCGCAGCGGCGCAAGTACCGTCACGTCTGCGAGCGGCTCCGCCTCGAGCCGTGCGACCGGCTGCTCGAGATCGGCTGCGGCTGGGGCGGCTTCGCGCAGTTCGCCGCAACGGAGGTCGGCTGCACCGTCACCGGCCTCACGATCTCGGGCGCCCAGGCGGCGCTCGCACGCGAGCGGACGGCCGGCCTCGACGTGCGGATCGTCGAGCAGGACTACCGCGAGCACGAGGGCAGCTACACGAAGATCGCGTCGATCGAGATGCTCGAGGCGATCGGCGAGCGCCAGTTCGGGACGTACTTCGCCGCGATCGACCGGTTGCTCGAACCGGACGGGATCGCGTGCGTGCAGACGATCCTCGTCCCCGACGACCGCTGGGACCGCTACCGCAAGACGCCCGACTGGATCGAGCGCTACGTGTTCCCCGGCTGCCTGATCCCCTCGTTCGGCGCGCTCGCGCAGGCGACGTCCCGCTCCTCGCGGCTGTTGATCCACGAGGTCGACGAGATCGGCGTCCACTACGCGGAGACGCTGCGCCGCTGGCGCGAGAGCTTCCACGAGCGCATCGACGAGGTGCGGCGGCTCGGCTACGACGCGCGCTTCGAGCGCACCTGGGACTTCTACCTCGCCTTCTGCGAGGCGGCCTTCCGCACCCGGGCGCTGCGCGACGTCCAGCTGACCCTGACCCGCGCCTTCAACGAAAGGCTCGCGCCGTGACCCGCTGGGAGCTCTGGCTGCTCGGCTGGGCGCTCTCGGCGCTGCTCCTGCTCGCCCTGTACGCCGTCCAGCGGCGGACGCGGGACGCGACGGCCGTCGACGCCGGCTGGGGCGCGTCGCTCGCCCTCTGCGCGGTGCTCTACGCCGTCCTCGCCCCGGGAGCCCTCTCGCAGCGGCTGCTGATCGCCGTCGCGGTCGGGGCCGAGAACCTCCGCCTCGCCTCGCTCGTCCGCGGCCGGCTCGGCAAGGGGGAGGACTCGCGCTACCGGGAGCTTCGCCGCCGCTGGCGGGAGCGCGGCCGCGAGCAGGCGACGTT
>DATFMW010000523.1:0-9116 GCA_035266765.1 Gaiellaceae bacterium
CCTCTTCCACGCCGACCCGGCCTCGGCCAGGCCGAGCTACGTGATCGCCGTGCCGCCGCCGAACGTGACCGGCGCCCTCCACATGGGCCATGCTCTGAACGGGTCGATCCAGGACGTGCTCACCCGCTGGCACCGCATGCGCGGCTTCGAGGCGCTCTGGCAGCCTGGCTTCGACCACGCGGGCATCGCGACGCAGGCCGTGGTCGAGAAGGAGCTGCGCAAGGAGGGGACGACCCGGCAGGAGATCGGCCGCGAGGCGTTCCTCGAGCGCGTCTGGGAGTGGCTGCACACGACCGGCGGCACGATCATGGGCCAGTTCCGGCGGCTCGGCCTCTCGCTCGACTACGAGCGGGAGCGCTTCACGATGGACGACGACTACGTCCGCGCCGTCATGCGCTTCTTCGTCCATCTCTACGAGCGCGGCTGGCTCTACCGCGACAACCGGATCATCAACTGGTGCAGCGACTGTCACACCTCGATCTCCGACCTCGAGGTCGAGCACATCGACGTGGACGACGCGCTCACGTACGCGCGCTACCCGCTGGCCGACGGCGACGGCCACGTGACGGTTGCGACCGTGCGTCCCGCGACGATCCTCGCGGACGTCGCCGTGGCCGTGCACCCCGACGACGAGCGCTACCGCGACCTCGTCGGCCGCGAGGTGATCGTGCCCGTCGTCGGCCGCCGCGTGCCGGTGATCGCCGACGAGCGCGTCGAGCCCGAGTTCGGCACGGGCGCCCTCAAGATCACGCCGGGCCACGACCCGACCGACTTCGAGATCGGTCGCGACCACGGCCTGACCGAGCTGACCGTGATCGGCCTCGACGGCCGCATGACCGGCGACGTGCCCGAGAAGATCCAGGGGCTCAGCGAGGAGGAGGCCTCCGACTACGTCGTCGAGTGGCTCCGCGAGGAGGGGCTGCTCGACAAGCGGGAGAGCTACCGGCACGCGGTCGGCCACTGCGAGCGCTCCGGCACGCGGATCCAGCCGCTCGTCTCGCTCCAGTGGTGGTGCGCGATGGAGGATCTCGCGCGGCCCGCGATCGAGGCGATCGAGTCGGGGCGCGTGACGTTCCACCCGCCGGTGCACAACCGCGTCGCGCTCGACTGGCTGCGCTCGATCCGGCCGTGGAACGTGTCGCGGCAGCTCTGGTGGGGGCATCAGCTGCCGATCTGGTACTGCCCGGACGGCCACGTGACGTGCGTGGAGACCGAGCCGGAGGCGTGCGCCGAGTGCGGCTCGGGCGGGCTCCGCCGCGACCCCGACGTGCTCGACACGTGGTTCTCGTCGGCGCTCTGGCCGTTCGCGACGCTCGGCTGGCCCGACTCCACGCCGGCGCTCGACGCGTTCTACCCGGGCGACGTCAACTCGACCGCGCGCGAGATCATCTTCCTCTGGGTGAACCGGATGCTGATGGCCGGGATCGAGCTGATGGGCGAGATCCCGTTCCACGACGTGATCATCCACTCGACGATCCTCGCCGCCGACGGCCGGCGCATGTCCAAGTCGCTCGGCACCGGCATCGACCCGGTCGAGCTGATCGACGAGCACGGCGCCGACGCGACCCGCTACGGGCTGCTGAAGATGTCGTCGGGGCAGGACGTGCGCTTCTCGACGCAGCCGATCGAGGAGGGACGCCGGCTTGCGAACAAGCTCTGGAACGTGTCGCGCCTCCTGCTCACGCAGGCGGAGGGCGTGACGCCGGACCTGCGGCCGCGCGACCTCGAGGAGCGCTGGATCGTCGCCCGGATCGACGCGACGCGTGCCGAGCTCGAGGCGGACTTCGCCGCGTTCGACTTCTCGCACGCCGTCGAGCGCGCCTACCACCTCACGTTCGACGACTTCTGCGACTGGTATGCGGAGGCGATCAAGCCGCGGCTCTACGCCGGCGACGAGGACGCAAAGGCCACGGCTCTCGCCGCGCTCGAGCGGCTGCTCGCGCTCCTGCACCCGGTGATGCCGCACGTGACCGAGGAGATCTGGTCGCATCTGCCGGCGCGGGAGACGCGGCTCGTGACGGCGCCGTGGCCGGAGCCGGACGGGCGCTTCGCCGCGGAGGCGGGCGCGCTCGTGCGCGTGCAGGAGGCGGCCGAGCGGTTCCGGCGCAGCGGCGTCCCGACGCCGCTCGACGGCGAGGAGAAGCGGATCTTCGACGCGGTCGTCAAGCCGGAGCGGGTGCGAAGCGACGGGAACGTCGAGGTCGAGCGTGTTCGCCTGCGCGCCGAGATCGCCCGTGCCGAGAAGATGCTCGCCAACGAGCGCTTCGTCGCGAACGCGCCGGCCGACGTGGTCGACGGGGAGCGCGAGAAGCTGGAGCGCTACCGCCGTGAGCTCGACGCGCTCGGCGACTGACTGGATCGCCGGCCTCAGCCCGTGGCCGGCGGATGGATTCGGCACCGACCGGATGCGCGCGCTGCTCGCGGAGCTCGGCGAGCCCCAGAATCGGTTCCCGGCGGTCCATGTCGTCGGTACGAACGGCAAGTCGACGACGACGCGGCTGACCGAGACGCTGCTGGAAGACGCGGGGCTCTCCGTCGGCGCGTACACCTCGCCGCACGTCCGGGACTGGAGCGAGCGGATCCGGGTCGACGGCGCCGAGGCCGATTTCGAGCGCGCGGCCGCCGCCGTCCGCCCGCAGGCCGAGGCGCTCGGCGCGACCCAGTTCGAGGCGCTGACCGCGGCGGCGCTCCAGGCGTTCGCCGAGGCGGGCGTCGACGCCGCCGTCGTGGAGGCGGGGCTCGGCGGGCGCCACGACGCGACGAACGTGCTCTCCAGCCGCGTCGTCGTCCTGACGAACGTCGCGCTCGAGCACATGGACGTGCTCGGCTCGACGCGCGAGGCGATCGCGGCCGAGAAGCTCGCCGTCGTGCAGCCCGGCTGCGTCGTCGTCCTCGGCGAGCCGGAGTGGGAGGGACTCGCGCGCGAGAACGGCGCGGGACGCGTCGAGCTCGCCGGACAGAGCAACCTTGCGCTCGCGGTCGCCTCCGCCGAGGCGTTTCTCGGCCGGACGGTCGACCCGCACGCCGCCGACGCGGTGACGCTGCCGGGCCGGCTCGAGCGCCGCGGCGAGCATCCGCTCGAGATCTGGGACGGGGCCCACAACCTCGCCGGGCTCGCGTACCTCCTGCCGCGGGTGCCGGCGCGCTCGTACGTCCTCGTCTGCTCGATCCTCGGCGACAAGCGGCCCGAGCGGATGCTCGAGGCGCTCTCGGCGCTCGGCGACACGTTCGTCGCCACCGAATCCTCGAATGCGCGCTCACTCGCCGCAGGGGAACTCGCGGTGCGCGCCGAACCGTATTTCAGTCATGTCGAGTCGAGCCCCGACCCGCAGAAGGCCCGTGCGCGCGCGCTCGCGCTCGCTGGCGACGACGGTGCCGTCCTCGTCACCGGTTCGCTCTATCTCCTTGCCGACCTCGGCACCGGCGGCTACAACCTCTGAGATGCGCGAGAAGCTCCCGATCTTCGCGCTCGCCGCCGCGGTCCTCGTGATCGTCGTCGGCGGCGCCTTCGCAGCCGGCTACCTGATAGGCAGGATGATCCTGTGATCGCATCGACGTTCAGCGGCGTCCACGACTTCTTCAACTCGGCCACGTGGATCGTGATCCGCAATCTGCTCCTGTTCTTCGCCGTCGTGTTCTGGGCCGCGCTCGGCTACTGGGTCTACAAGGACGCCCGCCGGCGCATCAGCGATCCGTGGCTCGTCGCGGTGGGGACGCTGCTCGGGCTGATGCCCCCGTACGTGGGGCCGTTCATCTACATGCTCTTCCGGCCGCCGGAGTACCTCGAGGACGTGCGCGAGCGCCGGCTCGAGATTCGCGCGATGGAGGAGCGGCTCGCGCAGGTCGCGCTGCGCTGCCCCGTCTGCCGGTCGGCGGTCGACGCGAGCTATCTCGTCTGTCCCGTCTGCACGACGCGGCTCAAGCAGGCGTGCCGGAAGTGCAGCGCGCCGCTCGAGGCGTTGTGGCAGGTCTGTCCGCACTGCGAGACGCCGATCGAGCCGGGAGGCGTGGCGACGATGCCCTCCGCCGCCGAGTTGCGGCGGACCGCGCGGCGCTCCGAATAGGCGGGCGGATGCCGGTGCGTCCGGCGCGGGGAGGCGACTATAGTGCGCTCCCGTGGCTCTCGAGCACAGCCTGATCCTGATCAAGCCTGACGCCGTCCGGCGTCGCCTCGCTGCCGAGATCCTCGGCCGGATCGAGGCGCGCGGGTTCACGATCCGGGCCGGGAAGCTGCTGACGGCGAGCCGTGACCTCGGCGAGACGCACTACGCCGAGCACCGCGAGAAGCCGTTCTTCGGCGACCTCGTCGAGTTCATCACGGGCGGCCCGACCTGGGCGCTCGTGGTCGAGGGCGAAGGGGCGATCGCGACCATGCGCAAGACGATCGGCGCGACGAACCCGGCCGAGGCGGCGCCCGGCACGATCCGAGGCGATCTCGCCGTGTCGATGCCGGACAACCTCGTCCACGGCTCCGACTCGCCGGAGTCCGCGGCGCGCGAGATCGCGCTCTGGTTCTCCGCCGATGAGCTCGCCTGACGTCTCGGCGAACGTCGCGGCCTGGACGCGCCGGAACGCGGAGTACCTCGACGGAGCCTCGAAGCGTGCCTGGGCGCGCGAGGAGATCTGCTGGGGCATGTTCGAGGTTCCGGAGTCGGAGCTCGGGGTTCTGGGCGACGTCGCAGGCCTCGACGTGGTCGAGCTCGGCTGCGGGACGGCGTACTTCTCGGCGCGGCTCGCCCGGCTGGGCGCACGGGGCGTCGGGGTAGATCCGACGCGGGCGCAGCTCGAAACCGCGCGGCGGCGGATGACCGACACGGGGATCGAGTTCCTGCTCGTGGAGGCGCCCGGGGAGCGGGTGCCGTTGCCCGACGCGTCGTTCGATCTCGCGTTCTCCGAGCACGGCGCCGCGACCTGGGCCGATCCGTACCGCTGGATCCCGGAGGCGGCGCGGCTGCTGCGTCCTGGCGGGCGGCTCCTCTTTCTCCACTCGACGCCGCTGGCGGAGCTCTGCTACCCGCCCGTCGGTGAGATCACGAGGGAGCTCCAGCGGCCGTACTTCGACATGCATCGGTTCGTCTGGACGGAGGATTCGGGCGTCGAGTTCCAGCTCACGCACGGCGACTGGATCGCGGTGCTCCGCAGCGCCGGCTTCGAGATCGAGCGGCTCGTCGAGCTCCAGGCGCCGGCGGACGCGCGCAAGCACGAGTACTACGGCGCCGACGTCCCGCCCGAATGGGCGCGGCAATGGCCGGCCGAGGAGATCTGGGTGGCGCGGAAGGCGTGAGCGGGGCCTCGGTTGCGCCGCTCCTGCTCGCCTCGACCTCGCCGCAACGGCGGGCGATCCTCGAGCAGCTCGGTATCCCGTTCGACGTCGTCGCGCCCGACTACGTCGAGCACGACCCGCCCGACGCCGACCCGGTGGCGCTCGTCCGCGAGCACGCGCGCGGCAAGGCGCGCTCGGTCTTCGCGCAGGCGGACGGACGGCCGGTCCTCGGTGTCGACACGACGGTCGTCTGCGAGGGCCGGGTGTACGCGAAGCCCGCGGACGCCGACGAGGCGGCGCGGATGCTCGAGGCGCTCGCGGGCCGGACGCACGCCGTCGTGTCGGGGCTGTGCCTCGTGACGTCTGCGTGTGAGGTCGTCGAGACCGAGGAGACGCGCGTCTCGTTCAGGCCGCTGATGCCGCGCGAGGTCAGGGCCTACGTCGGCACCGCGGAGTGGGAGGGCCGGGCGGGTGGCTATGCGATCCAGGGCCGCGGCGCCACTCTCGTCGAGCGCGTCGAGGGCGACTACCTGAACGTCGTCGGCCTCCCGGCAGCGCTGCTCGTGCACGTCCTGGTCGAGCGCTTCCCCGGCGCCTACGGCCTCGGCTGACCGGCACCGCTGCCTCCGCCGAGCACCTGTCCCCGCCGGACATGGCCCGGGGTCAGACCCCGAGACATGTCCGGTTGGGAGAGGAGGCTCCGAGCCTGCGCTTCCGGTGGGATGGGCTTCCCGAGGCCAAGGCCGGTTTCGACGAACTGCGCGTACGCGCGCCGGGCCTGTTGCGGATCCAGGGCGAGCTGGCTCGGCGCCCAGCAGGCATCGTGGAAGGGCCGCGGCTGCTCGAGCCCGACATGGGCGCGATAGCTGCTCCATCGCCACGCGGCGGCCCTCTTGGCGGCACCCGCCCGCACCGGGTTCAGGTCGACGTAGCGCGCCAGCTCGAGCCCGTACCCGGCGTACTCGACGAGTTCTGCGTGGAAGCGCCCCTGGAACAGATGGCCGAGGTACCCGTGCCGGCTGTTGAACGCCTGCGCGTAGCGCCCGCTCATGACCTGCATGCCGCGGGACAGGGTGTCCTCCGGCGTCTCGAGGACGAGATGGACGTGGTTCGTCATCAGGCAGTACGCGAGCACGCGCCAGCGGCCCGCCCGGCAGACGGCGGCGAGCAGCCAGAGGTAGCGATCCCGGTCGAAGTCGTCCGCGAAGATCCGCTGCCTGCGGTTGCCGCGGCAGATCACGTGGCGGATCCCGCCGGACTGGTCACGGAGAGGCCGCGCCACGGTCTCACCGTAGGAGGCAAACCCTCACGGCTCCGTGCCGAGAGAGCAACGCCCGGGGAACCGAAGGTCCCCCGGGCGAGAATCGGGGTGCCCAGATTCGAACTGGGGACCTCTCCGACCCGAACGGAGCGCGCTACCAGGCTGCGCCACACCCCGACGTGCGGCCATAGGGTAGCGTGGCCGCGCCATGCCCGACCGGATACGCGTCGCCTGCGTCCAGCTCACGACGCGCCAGGACAAGGCCGCGAACCTCGAGCGCGCCGAGGCGCTCGTCGCCCGCGCCGCCTCGTCCGGCGCCGACCTCGTCGTCCTGCCCGAGAAGTGGAACCTGATCGGCTCCGCCGACGACTACCGTGCCGCTGCCGAGCCGCTCGAGGGCGGCGAGTCCGTCGAAGCGATGTCCCGCTGGGCGCGCACGTTCGGGGTCACCCTCGTCGGCGGCTCGATCACCGAGCGCCGCGAGGGACACGACCGGCTCTCGAACACGTCCTGCCTCTTCGACCCGGAGGGCGCCCTCGTCGCCGTCTACCGGAAGATCCACCTCTTCGACGTCGAGGTCGGCGGCCACGTCTACCGCGAGTCGGAGGCCGAGGAGCCCGGAGACGAGCCGGTGGTCGCGTACGCCGAAGGCTGGGGGATCGGGCTCACCGTCTGCTACGACGTCCGCTTCCCCGAGCTGTACCGGATCCTCGCGCTCGAAGGCGCGGAGCTCGCGACGGTGCCCGCGCACTTCACGACGCCGACCGGCCGTGACCACTGGCACGTGCTCCTGCGCGCCCGCGCGATCGAGAACCAGTACTACGTCGCCGCGGCCGGCCAGGTCGGCGAGACGATCGCCGGCAAGCCCGCGTACGGCCGGTCGCTGATCGTCGACCCCTGGGGCACCGTGCTCGCGCAGGCGCCCGACGAGGAGACCGTGATCGTCGCCGAGGTCGACCGGGCACGCCTCCGCGACATCCGCGCGAAGCTCCCCTCGCTCGCGAACCGACAGCCCGACGCGTACCGGTGGCCGGCGCGAGCCTGACGCTCGAGGAGTGGCACGCGTCGGCGCCGCTGCTCGCCGCCGAGGTCGCGGAGGAGTGGGAGCTCCGGCTCGGCGATCCGTACGTCCCGGGCGCGGCCGGGCACGTCGTCCGCGCCGACCTCCCCGACGGGACGCCCGCGGTGCTGAAGCTCCACTGGCCCCACCGCGAGTCCGAGCAGGAGGCGGACGCGCTCGAGCGTTGGGACGGCGAGGGAGCCGTGCGCCTGCTCGCCCGCGACGGCGCGCACGGCGCGCTCCTGGTCGAGCGCTGCAAGCCGGGGGCGTTCCTCTCGACCGCGCCCGACCCGCTCGGCGTCCTGATCGGGCTGCTGCCCCGGCTGTGGCGCAGCGGCGACGGCTTCCGGCCGCTCGCCGAGGAGGCCGCGCACTGGCTCGCCGGCGACGACCTCGCCGCGATCCCCGACCGCCGGCTGCGGGAGGCGACGGCCCACTACCTGCGCGAGCTGCCGCCGACGCAGGGCGAGCAGGTGCTCCTCCACCAGGACCTGCACGGCGAGAACGTTCTCGCCGCCGAGCGGGAGCCGTGGCTCGCGATCGACCCGAAGCCGCTCGCCGGGGAGCGCGAGTTCGCCGTCGCGCCGATCGTCCGCAGCGTGGAGCTCGGCCACTCGAAACGAGATGTCCTGCACCGGCTCGACCGGCTCACCGCCGAGCTCGGCCTCGACCGCGAGCGCACCCGCGGCTGGACGATCGCGCAGACCGTCGCCTGGGCGGCCGACGACGGCCGGTTCATCGAGACGCACCTCGAGACGGCGCGCTGGCTGCTGGAGGACGTGTGACCCCGCGCGCCGTCCTGTTCGACGTCGACTTCACGCTCGCCCGCCCCGGCCCCGAGCTCGGCCCGGAAGGCTACGCCCGTGCGGCGGCACGCCACGGGCTCACGCTCGACCCGTCCCGCTACGAGCAGGCCCGCGACGTGGCGTTCGTGGAGCTGAAGCGGCACCCCGAGCTCGAGCACGACGAGGAGATCTGGTACGCGTTCACCGAGCGGATCGTCCTCGGCATGGGCGGCACGCGGCCCGGCGCCTACGAATGCGCCGTCGAGATCACCCGCGGCTGGGAGCATCACGAGAACTTCGAGCTGTACGAGGACACGATCCCCGTCCTCGACGAGCTTCGCCGCCACGGTCTCCGCATCGGGCTCATCTCCAACTCGGCCCGCGACGTGAGCGAGTTCGCGCGCCACCATGCGCTCTCGATCGACGCAGGAATCAGCTCGTTCCATCACGGCCGCACGAAGCCGCACGCGTCGATCTTCCGTGCCGTGCTCGACCTGATCGAGGTGGAGCCGGCCGACGCGGTCATGGTCGGGGACACGATCGCCGACGACGTCGAGGGTGCGCTGGCGGTCGGGATGCGCGCAATCCTGCTCGACCGCGCCGGCTCGCACCCCGGCTACGAGCCTCGGCTCGACGACCTGTACGGGCTTCCCGCGGCGCTCGGGATGTCCCGCCCCGGCTAGCCGAGGTTTAGACGAGACCGCGTCGCGGTAAACCCTTCGTATGCGGATCGCAGCACTCGTTGCA